>CBINIO010000632.1:0-2624 GCA_966250725.1 uncultured Chitinophaga sp. | reverse complement strand
GTATGTTCGTTCATCAGCAGCTTCCAGCCCATTTCGCCGTGTATGGCCTTGAGACGTTCGAGGTTGGCCGCTTTCATGGCGCTGTGGCGGTTTTCGTCGTAGTCCGGCCAGGGATAATAATCCCCGTAATCGTGGTTGCCGAGTGTGGAATAAACGCCCATCGGCGCCTGCAGCTGGTTGAACACATGGAGGTAGTCGTCCATTTCGTCCGCCTTGTCGTTCACCAGGTCGCCGGTGAACAGGATAAGGTCGGGCTGCTGCGCCTTGATCAGCTCGATGCCGCGCACCACCGCCTCCTTGTCCGTAAAGCTGCCCGAATGCACGTCCGATATCTGCACGATCTTCAGTCCTTTAAAAGCCGCGGGCAGGTTCTTGAAAGTGAGCTTCACTTTGCGCACATGGTAATTGTATTTATTGCTGAGCCCGTACAGCAGGGTGCCCAGCATGGTGCCGCCGATGAGGAAACCCGTTTTCATCAGGAACTGCGAGCGGGTGATGCCGGCCACTTCCCGGTTGCCGTCCGCCGCTGCGGCAGCGGGCGCCGAAGCGAACCTTTCGTATACCCACATGACAGCCCTGCGGCCGTCGTCCGCCAGCAGGAACACCACGATCAGCGCTTTGGCGAAAAACATCCCGAAGGCGAAAGTGAGGTAATAGGCGCGCGCTTCCATGAATTTTTCCCAGGGAATGCGCGAGTAAAAAACGATCGAGAATATCACGATGGCGGAGGCCAGCCAGTACAGACCGAATATCAGCACTTTCCATTTGGGGGAAAGGTTGACGAGAAGGGTGCGCAGCGCCAGGAACACATAGGTATCGATGGCCGCCATCACGAGCACGAGGATAACCGAAGATAAAAAGTTGGGTCCAGCTCTCATAAATAGCTATCAGTCAATTGGTTTAAAAATCGAACGGCAAATTTACCACAAAGGGCCCGGTTAGGGGCGGTTTGTATGGTTGTAGACGATCATGTGACTGAAAAATTGCAAAACCGGGCAAAAAAAAGCTACTTTTCCCCACCGGCGCGGTGTGAATAAATAAATCCGGGGCTTGGCCCGTATTTAGGAGATTGGTTGTATTTTTGTCCGATTAGGTTATTATAATTTATTATTACAATATGAAATTCACCTATTACGGCCATTCCAGCTTTGCGGTGGAGATCAGCGGTAAAAAGATCGTGTTCGACCCGTTCATCACGCATAACGAGCTGGCCCGTTCCATAGACGTGAACCGTATTGAAGCGGATTACATTTTTGTATCGCACGGTCATGCCGACCATGTGGCCGACCTGATGGACCTGGCGAAACGCACCGGCGCGATGGTGGTAGGCGCATTTGAGCTGACCGAATGGGTGAAGAAGCAGGGGTACGAGAACATTCACCCGCTGAACACCGGCGGCAAACGGGCCTTTGATTTCGGTACGGTGAAATGCACCGTGGCGCATCACAGCAGCGGCCTGCCGGACGGAAGCTACGGGGGCAACCCGATGGGTTTTCTTTTTATGACGGAAGAAGGCAATTTTTATTATAGCGGCGATACCGCGCTCACGTTCGATATGGAGCTGGTGCCCCGCTGGGCGAAGCTGAACTTTGCCGTGCTGCCCATCGGGGACAATTTCACGATGGGGGTGGAAGACGCGGTGATCGCGGCCGAATTCGTAGAATGCACCCGAATTATAGGCGTACATTACGACACCTTTGGTTATATCAAGATAGACAAGGCGGGCGCGCTGCGCCAGTTTGAAGAAGCGGGGCTTACGCTGCTGCTGCCGGCGATCGGCGAAACCATCGACGTGTAACATTATTCCTATTATCCTATTCAACCTTAGAATTCAAGACAGAACAAATGGCAAGAATCATCGCAATCGCCAATCAGAAAGGCGGCGTAGGAAAAACCACCAGCGCCATCAACCTCGCCAGCAGCCTGGCCGTACTGGAGTACAAAACATTGCTGGTAGACGCGGACCCGCAGGCCAACAGCACCACGGGGCTGGGCTTCGACCTCCGCAACATCCAGCAGAGCCTGTACGACTGCATGGTAAACGACGTGCAGGCGCGCGACGTGGTACTGGAGTCCGACACGCCGAACCTGAAGGTGCTGCCTTCGCATATCGACCTGGTAGGCGCGGAACTGGAGCTGATCAACCATCCCAACAGGGAAAGGGTGATGAAACAGGTGATAGATCCCATCAGGGACGAATACGACTTCATCATCGTGGACTGCTCCCCCTCCCTCGGCCTGATCACCGTGAACGCCCTCGTGGCCTCCCATTCCGTGATCATCCCCGTGCAATGCGAATTCTTCGCCCTTGAAGGCCTGGGCAAGCTGCTCAACACCATCAAGATCGTTCAAAGCAGGCTGAATACCGATCTGGAGATCGAAGGCATCCTGATGACCATGTACGACGGGCGCCTGCGCCTCAGCAACCAGGTAGTGGACGAAGTGAAACAACACTTCGAGGAAAGCGTGTTCAACACCATCATTCACCGCAACACCAAGCTGGGCGAAGCTCCCAGCTTCGGCAAGTCCGTGATCATGTACGATGCCATGAGCACCGGCGCCATCAACTACCTGAACCTGGCAAAGGAAATACTGCAAAAGCATAACTTTACCAAGATCAAAAC
>CBINIO010000631.1:0-2631 GCA_966250725.1 uncultured Chitinophaga sp. | reverse complement strand
ATCATCCGCACGCAGCAGGAGCTGGATGCTTTGCTGTCAAAAGATTTCACCCAGTTCGGCCGCAAGCCTTACCTCGGCGCGCTGCTGTATGAGGACGTGCGCGGCGACGGCTATTCTCCCGGCCCGGACGGCAAGGTGGACGGGAACGACGTGCAGCTGCTTTCCACGAACGCTACGCCCCGCATCAACTTCGGGATGGGCATCAACCTGTCGTGGAAGAACTGGGCGCTGCAGACCTTCTTCCAGGGCGTAACCTCTTACGACCGCATCATCAGCAACCAGGAAGGAGCGGGCATGCGCCAGCACGGCGGCAACATCCGCCCGTATTACCCGATATGGGCCGGCGACGTGTACACGCCCGAAACGCCTAACGGCAAATATCCCCGCCCCGTAGGCCAGAGCGGCTGGGCCGAAGCCGGCGCGGCGGCGTCTTCCTTCTGGATCCGCAACGGCGCTTATTTCCGCATGAAAATGCTGAACCTCGCCTACAACCTGCCCAAAAGCTGGACGAGCAGGATAGGGCTCAGCAGCGCGCAGCTGTATTTCAACGGCACCAACCTGTTCGCTTTCTCCGCCATGAAAGAGTTCCATGACCCGGAACAGAAAAACTACGATTCCTACCCGGTCATGAAAGCGTTCACATTCGGAGCAGACATCAAGTTCTAAAAAGCATGATTATGAAAAAGACAATAATAGCTCTCGCGCTGTTTGCCGGCATGTTCGCATCCTGTAAAAAAGTGCTCGACATAGAAGATATCAACAACTACAATCCCGACCAGGTGTGGAACGATGAAAACCTTGCCAACGCTTACATCGCCAACCTGTACTCGCTGTTCGGGAACTGGAGCGCTTCCGCCGACCGCACCTCGGAAGAGGTGATCGGCATCGCGTTCCCCAAGGATTACATCACCATCACCAACGGCAACTACAAGCTCTGGGATTACGAACGCGTAAGGCTGATCAACCAGGCGCTGGTGGACGTGAGCAACGGCAAGCTCAGCAAAACCGCCAAAGACGGCATTACCGGCCAGGCGCTGTTCCTGCGCGCGTTCCTCTACTTCAACATGGTGCGTTACCATGGCGGGGTGCCGTACGTGAAAGTGCCGCAGGACAAAGACGCGGACGATCTGTACGTTCCGCGCAACAGCACCGCCGAATGTTTCGACTTTATCATCCAAGACCTGGACCAGGCCATCAGCCTGCTGCCCGATCACATCCTGGCTTCGTCGCCGGATTACGGGAGGATAGACGCCGCCTTTGCGCTCGCGTTTAAAGCTAAAGTGCTGCTGTACAAAGCCTCTCCGCAGTTCCATTCCAGCAATCCCTGGAACAATGCGGACTGGGCGGCCGCTTATACCGCCAACAAAAAAGCGTACGACGATCTGAAAACGCTGGGCTACCGCCTTGTGGACGATTACAGCAATATCGCGCTGGTGGAGAAAGGCCCCGAGACCGTGTTTGCCGTGATCAACCAGTACCCGAGCAAAACGGCCGCATGGGACAACGGCGTGCGCCCCGGTTCCGAAAGCCGCGGTCCTGCTTCCGCGGTGCCTTCATGGGAAATGGTAAAAATGTTCCCGATGAAAGACGGCAAACGTTACAACGACGCCAGCAGCCCGTATTATAAAACCGACGAACAGTTCCTGCAAAGCTACTGGGAGAACCGCGACCCGCGTTTTGAAAAATCCGTGGTGTGGAGCGGCAAGCCTTATCCCGTCAGCGGCAAAGTGGGCAAACGCCTGTACACTTCTTTAGGCATCGCGGACGTGCAGGACGACTTCGGCACCAACCCGGACGCCAAGACCAACTCGACGAACCTCGACCGTTATTCCGGATTCTTTATCCTCAAGAACAGCCTGCTGCGGCTTACACAAGCGCAGGTGCTGCAATACGACGTGGATTTCGTATACATGCGTTTCGCGGAAGTGATGCTCAACTATGCGGAAACCGCCAACGAAACCGGCAAGCTCGCCGAAGCGCTGGACATTCTCAAACAGCTCCGCCAGCGCGCAGGCATCGAGCCCGGCGCTGACGGCAACTACGGCATCGTGGCCGCCGACCGCGCCGCCATGCGCGAAGCGATCCTGTATGAAAGGGCCATCGAGCTGTGCTTTGAAGGCCACCGCTTCTGGGACCTGCGCCGCCTGCGTATGCTCGACCGGCTGGACAACACTACCAAATCAGGCGTGGAAGCCATCCCCGTCAATCCCGACGGCTCCAACATGCCGCTGGACGTTGCGCGAGACAAAGCGAACGCGAACGAGCTGACGGAAGTGAATTTCCGTTACGTGCTGCACCAGGTGCCGCGTTCCGGTGTGAAGGTGAACACCGTTCCCGACACGTACTATTTCTTCCCGATACAAAAAGATGTGCTGGACAGGAACCCGAACCTTCAGCAGAATAAAGATTGGGGCGGGGAGTTTGACCCCACGCTGGATTGATTTTTTTTTGATTGTTATGGAAGAGGGCCGCAGTGTGCGGCCCTTTTTTTTGCCCGCCGCTTTTTTTGATGCGCCTTTTTTCGAAGCTCCTTTTTTAGACGGCACTTTTGCGCCTTCTTTTCTTGCTTCCGAAAGTCCGATCGCAATTGCCTGTTTACGGTTTTTCACTGTTTTACCGCTTCGGCCTGAC
>CBINIO010000630.1:0-2632 GCA_966250725.1 uncultured Chitinophaga sp. | reverse complement strand
CCTCAGCAACATGGGCCTGCTGAGCCGCTTCGTGGGCATGCTCACGGATTCGCGCAGCTTCCTGTCTTTCCCGCGCCATGAGTATTTCAGGAGAATATTGTGTAATTTGATCGGTAATGATGTAGAGAACGGCGAATTGCCGGGCGATGTGCCATGGTTAGGGAAAATGGTACAGGACATCTGTTATAACAACGCCAAAGCCTATTTTAATTTCTGATGCAACCAGTATCTGTAATCACATTTGGAGAAATATTATTAAGACTGAGCCCGGATTGGGCAAACCAGCGCGCCTCATTGTTCGTGGGAGGGGCGGAAGCCAACGTGGCAGCCGCTTTGGCGACCTGGGGCAACAAAGTGGCCTATATCAGCAAAACGCCGGACAACGGCCTTAGCCGGCAGGTGCTCGCGCAGCTGGAGGCCACTGGTGTGCGGACGGACCGCATGCTTTGGGGCGGCGACCGCATCGGCGCTTATTATCTCGCGCAGGGCTCCGATCTGAAACATGCGGAAGTAGTGTACGACCGCAAGTATTCCAGCTTTTCGGAGATCAGGCCCGGCACGGTGGATTGGGACGCTTTGCTCGGCGACGCGCAATGGTTCCACTGGAGCGCCATTTCACCGGCGCTTAATCCCGATGCGGCGATCATCTGCAGGGAAGTGCTGGAAGCGGCCACCCGCAAAGGCATGATCATTTCCACCGACCTCAACTACCGCAGCAAGCTGTGGCAGTACGGGCGCACACCGCTGGCAGTGATGCCGGGGCTTGCAAAATATTGCCACGTTATCATGGGCAATATCTGGGCGGCCAACATGATGCTGGGCACGCCGCTCGACCAGGAGCTGATCAACGCGGAAACAAAAGAAGCGTACCTGGAAGCGGCGAAAGCCTCCGCGGCAGCGATTATCGCAGAATACCCGGTATGCGAAAAGGTGGCTTTCACCTTCCGTTTTTCCGGCGCGCCCACGCACAATTTGTATTACGCCGCGTATTATACCGGCGGCGAATTGTACGTGAGCCGGCAGTATGAGACCAACGAGGTGGTGGACCGCGTAGGCAGCGGGGACAGCTTTATGGCCGGCCTCATTCACGCCAACCTCAACGGGCTCGACCAGCAGGACACCATTTCTTTCGCCGCCGCGGCAGCCTATTCCAAGCTGTTCCGCGCCGGCGATTTTAACCTTACCGGGAAAGAATCGATCACCCAACTGATGTAACATTATGAGACCACTCGCAGAGACGATCATCCAGGCATTCGAGGCCACGAAAGTAGTGCCGGTCTTTTATCACGAAGACCCCGCCGTGTGCGTGGAAGTGATGAAAGCTTGCTACGAAGGCGGCATCCGTGTATTTGAGTTTACCAACCGGGGAGAGCATGCCCGTCATAATTTCGCCGTGCTGCGCGATATCAAAACCGCTTCCATGCCGGAAATGCACCTGGGCATCGGCACCATCAAAAACGCCGCCGACGCAAAAGTGTACACCGATATGGGCGCGGACTTCATCGTATGCCCCGTGGTGGACCCTGAAACCGCCGCCTATTGCAAGGAGCAGGGCATCCTATGGGTGCCGGGCTGCATGACGCCGACGGAAATTTCCATCGCGGAAAAACATGACGCGCAATTGGTAAAACTGTTTCCCGGCAGCTCGCTGGGCCCCGGTTTTGTAAAAGCCATCAAACCTTTGTTCCCCGCGCTGCGCTTTATGCCGACAGGCGGCGTGGAGCCGGAAAAAGAGAACCTGGAACAATGGTTCGGCGCCGGCGTGGTATGCGTGGGCATGGGCTCCAATCTTATTCCAAAAAATGTGATCGAAAAGCAGGACTGGAAAGGATTAAGCGCCAAAATAAAGCAAACGTTTGCATTACTCGGAAATGCGAAGTAAATTGAGACTTCATTTTTTTATTCCTAAATACCCGTTATGAGCCAATTAGAAATAAAAGATCCTGCCGCGTCGGGCATGCAGCAGGTGACGGAAAAAGTCAGCAAGTACCGTTGGCGCATTCTTGCGATGTTATTCGTAGCAACCACCATTAACTATGTTGACAGGAGTATTATCGGCGTGCTCGGGCCCACCCTGCAGGACCATGTATTCCACTGGACGAATACAGAATACAGCAATATCAACTTTGCATTCATGATAGCTTACGCCCTCGGCATGCTGCTGATGGGCGGGCTGGTGGACCGCCTCGGCACCAAGTTCGGTTATGCGCTGTCCATCGGCATCTGGAGCGTATTCAGCCTGGGGCACGCGCTCGTGACCAGGAGCATGGGCTGGATCGGCTTTGCCGTGGCCCGTTTTGGCCTGGGCATCGGCGAATCGGGCAACTTCCCCTCCTGTATCAAAACAGTGGCGGAATGGTTCCCGAAAAAGGAACGCGCTTTTGCGACGGGTATCTTTAACGCCGGCACCAATATCGGGGCGATACTTGCGCCGCTGTTAGTGCCGCTGGTGGTGATGAACGACGGTACGAACTGGCAGTTCGCTTTCTGCATCACGTTCGTGTTCAGCGCCATCTGGCTGGTGATCTGGCTCAGCACTTACAAAAAGCCCGAGCTGCACCCGAAAGTGAGCAAAGCCGAACTGGATTATATTTTGAGCGACACTGTTGTTGAGAACAATACACGTTTGCCC
>CBINIO010000629.1:0-2633 GCA_966250725.1 uncultured Chitinophaga sp. | reverse complement strand
GAACGACTATGAGGCCAACGCGCAGGAGAACGAGCTGTTCCACGCGTATTACGACCGCAACGGCGAAAAATATTTCTACGAGCTGCTTAAACCGCTGGCAGACCTCACCACCCTGCAGGACGACGACTTCATCGACTGGGGCCAGGCAAAATCTTACGCCACCGCCATCGGCGTGGGTGAGTGCGCCGGCGTGATGATCGACCTGGTAGCCACCCTGCTGTTCGAAGCGGAAGAAAAGCTGGACTGGAGCCTGAAAAGCCTGGCGAACAACGCCTGGGCGGATTCCATCTACCAGTCTTACGCCGGTCTCATTCAAACGGCAAAATGCGTGCTGCTCGACGAAAACGTGAACTGCAACACGCAGCACGGCATCATGAACGATTTCGACAAACACTTCGTGGAAACCGGCAAATTCACATTCCCCGCGGAGAGCTTCAGGAGCCTCGTGCTGGAGATCAACCAGCAGGAACCTTCAGAACGTTTCGCGAAACAATATTACCAACAGGCAAAAGCCTTCTTCGACAAAGCACAGCAATACCGCGTGGAGAGGCAGGCCGCAGCGGCCAACGCCTGATAAAAACATCCAACCATCAAAAAACGTACGATCATGCAAACATTACAACCGAAAGTGACGCTGGTAGGGGCCGGGCCCGGAGACCCGGAGCTGATCACAGTGAAAGGACTAAAGGCCATCCAGCAGGCCCGTGTGATCCTGTATGACGCCCTGTCAAACAACGAGCTGCTTGACCATGCACCGCAGAACTGCCTGAAACGCTTTGTAGGAAAGCGCGCCGGCATGCACGTGTATACCCAGGCGGAGATCAACCGCATGATCGTTAAATATGCCCTGACCTACGGCAGCGTAGTACGCCTGAAAGGCGGGGACTCCTTCGTGTTCGGCCGCGGCCAGGAAGAGCTGGCGGCTGCGCAGCAGTACGGCATCGAAACCGAAGTGATCCCCGGCATCACCAGCGCCATCTCCGTTCCCGGGGTCAATAAAATACCCGTTACCGCGAGGAACGTGAGCGAAGGGTTTTGGGTGATCACCGGCACTACGCAGGACGGCAAGCTCGGCCGCGACCTCGAATATGCCATCCAGGCGGACACGACCGTTGTAATTCTCATGGGGATGAGTAAATTGCAGGAGATCGCGGAGATATATTCCCGGCTCGGCAAAGGCGAAGTGCCCGCCGCCATTATCCAGAACGGAACGCTGCCTACCCAGAAAGTAGGCGTGGGCGTGGCGCAGGACCTTCCCGCATTCGCGCAGGAGCAAGGGCTGAGAAACCCCGCGATCATCGTGATCGGCGAGGTGGTGCGGTTCCATGAAGCATTCCAGGAATTGCAATCCAAACTGGCCGATAATTATAAATTAGCCGTTTGATCATGAACAATCACCTGTTCCCCGTTTTTTTTAAGCTGGAGCATCTGCAGGTGCTGGTAGTAGGCGCCGGAAACGTAGGCTGCGAGAAGGTTTCGGCCATCCTGCAAAACTGCCCGGCCGCGCGCATCACCGTAGTAGCCACCTGGTTCGCGCCGGAAATGGCGGCCATTACCGAAGGTTACAGCAATGTAACGCTCGTGCAGAAAGCTTTTTCCTGCGGCGACCTTTTTGGGAAAGACCTGGTGATCGCCGCCACGGCGGACAAGGAGCTGAACAGCTGCATCTGGGAAAAGGCGAAAGCCTCGAGAGTGCTCATCAACGTGGCGGACACGCCCGCGCTCTGCGACTTTTACCTCGGCTCCGTGGTGCAGAAAGGCAGCCTGAAGATCGCCATCAGCACCAACGGCAAATCGCCCACCATCGCCAAAAGGCTGCGGGAAGTGCTTACAGACGCGATCCCCGACCAGCTGGAAAGCGTCCTGCATAATCTTCAGTCCATCCGCGACCGGCTGAAAGGGGATTTTGCGGACAAGGTGAAGAAGCTGAATGAATTGACGAATGTGCTGGTGAGCAAAGATTAAAAGAGGTTTGTATAGAAATACGAAGCGGCCGTTCCGGGAAGGAGCGGCCGCTTCGGTTTTTAAAAGGCTCTTCAATAACCATCAATCGAGTCCGCCCATCGCGCAGCAACAATTCCTGTTTAATTCCCATCAGCCCTTTCCATAAAATCAGCCCTTTCCATAAAAATGGGCCGGTCATTTGACCAGCCCGCTACAATAATTTCCAGTTTATTTATTTCTGCTCGTAAAACAACGCCTTCAATTCCCCGGCGTCCGCGGGCTTCATTTTGCCGCCGAGTATCAGCCGCAGCTGGCGGCGGCGCAGCGCCCCTTCGAACAGTCTTTTTTCTTCCTCCGACTCGGCCACCACCGGCGGCACCGGGCGCGATTTGCCGTTAGGGTCCAGCGCCACGAAGGTCATGAACGCTTCGTTGGATTTATACCGGTACTGCAGCACCGGGTCTTCCCCCCAAACCTTCATATGCACCTCGATGGACGTGTTGAAAGCGCGGGTAACGATGGCTTCGATATGCACCACGTTGCCCAGCTTGATGGGGTTTTCAAAGGAGATATTGTCCACGGAAGCCGTCACTACCGGCGCGGCGCAATGTTTCATACAGGCGAGCGCGGCGGCAATGTCCATCCAGTACATCAGCCGGCCGCCCATCAGGTTGCCGAATGTATTGGTG
>CBINIO010000628.1:0-2633 GCA_966250725.1 uncultured Chitinophaga sp. | reverse complement strand
GTTGGCCACGAGCGAATCCAGCGCGATGCCGAGATTGTTCATGTTACGGGCACCCCATAATTTTCGCATAAGGTCAGGGTTTATGAGGTTATTTTAAAACGACGAGTTTGTTATCCTTTGCGGATGCGGGCTCGGACATATACACTTCGTCCCCGGCCTCCAGCCCTTTTTCAACGATCACCACCTCGTCGTTGCTTTTACCCAGCTTCACTTCGCGCTTCTCGATGGCATTGCCGCGGCGCAGGTATACGAAGCTCTTCGACTTTTCGCCGAATACGGCTTCCAGCGGGATGGTGAGCTTGTCGGGTATCTGGTTGATAAGGATATTATTGGAAGTGGTCATGCCCGGTTTGAGAATGGAATCCACTTTGTCCAGCTTGATGAGCACCTCGAATACCTTGGCGTTGGAGCCCGGCCGGTTCTCGCCGATATTGGCCACGGACGTGACGATGCCGGTGAGCTTCACTTCGGGGAACGCGTCGAGGCCCATGGCTACGCGCTGCTGCTTTTTGATCTTGCTGATGTCCACCTCGTTGATATAGGTTTTGCTGAGCATGCTGCTCAGGTCGGGCAGCATGCAGATGCGCGGGTCCCAGGAGCGGAGGGCGGAGCCGGCTTTCTTTTTGCCTCCGGTGGCGTAATCGGGGATGTATACGAGCAGCCCTTTTTTGGGCGCGGTGATACGGAATTTGGTGCGGAGGTCTTCCAGCCCGGAAAGCTGGTCCTGCCTGCGCTTCACTTCGCGGGCGGCCTGCTCCATTTTTGCGGTGGCCTGTCTTTGCTGGATCTTGTATTTTTCGCCGAGCTGCTTCAGGTCGCGTTCCGCTTTTTCGAGGTCCAGCTCCGCCTGGCGGATGGTGGCGGGGGGCTCGAACTTGCTCAGCTCCAGCGCGAGCTTTTTCTGCTCCATCTGGAAACGCAGGTTCGTGATGGCGTCCCTCGACTCGCGCATCTGCAAGGTAGTGTCCAGCGAGGTTTGCGAGAGGGTGGTGATGGAACGGTCCAGCTCCAGCTGCACGTCGCCGATCTTTTTGTTCACCACCGCGGGGTCGAGCATGGCGATGTAATCGCCTTCCTTTACGGTGATGCCTTCCGTGACCATATCCTGGATCTTCACCTCTTCATAGATCTGGTACGTTTGCAGGGGAGGCGCCTGTATGTAAACGGTATTTTCCGCCATCAGCTCGCCTGCGCTGACCACCACGTCCTTGAAATTTTCTTTTTTCACCTTGGCGATGGCGCTGGGGCCGGTTGCCTTTTTACCGAAGACGAGGTATGCGGCAATCGTACAAACGAGGAGTAACGCGGCAATGAGCCACCATTTTTTTCTAAACATAGGTTGAGAGTGTGTGGTATATATTAGGTTAAAAAAGCTTCTGGTTTACGGTTCGCACGGCTTCGTTAACAACATACGGATCAAGATGCACGGGTTCAACTATTCCATAAAAATATACGGGGAATACTAAACGAAACGTTAATTGTGACGGATGGGGGGATTTTCATTATGAACATTGTTTTAAACGGTACGGGCCGCCGGGCCTTCATTCCCAACGAATTGCATTTCCATGATAACGGTCTCGCAATAACTTTTATTTTTGCCCAAATTTCCCAGATGAAATTATTTGTTGTAAACGACGCCCGCACGGCCCGGGAATTCCTGGACGTACATGTCACGCTGAACAAAGGTCACGAAGGCTGGAACCAGCCGCTGGACAAGGATGTAGAGGACGTGTTCGATCCCGCGAAGAACAAGGCCTTCCGCTTTGGCGAATGTGTCCGCTGGGTGATGAAAGACGAAAAAGGACGACTGGCGGGGCGCATTGCCGCGTTCGTCAACAAAAAATACAAGACCATGGGCGACGAGCAGCCCGTGGGCGGCGTCGGCTTTTTTGACTGCGTGAACGATCAGCAGGCGGCCAACCTCCTGTTCGGCACCGCGCGGCAATGGCTGGCCGAAAGAGGCATGGGGGCCATGGACGGGCCGATCAATTTCGGCGACCGCGACCGCTGGTGGGGGCTGCAGGTGGAAGGATTCGTCAATCCCCCTTACGGCATGAATTACAACCCGCCGTATTACCGGCAGCTGTTCGAAAACTACGGTTTCCAGCCATTCTTTTACCAGGTATGCTTTGGGCTGGACGTGAAGAACCGCATCCAGGACAAGTTCTACGAGCGCCACGCCGCCATCGCGAAAGACCCCGCGTTCTCCGCGCGGCACATCCGCAAGAACGAGCTGGAGAAATACGCGCAGGACTTCACCACCGTGTACAACAAGGCCTGGGCGCAGCACGGCGGCGGCAAGGAGATCACCAAAGAGCAGGCCGTGATGCTGTTCAAAAAGATGAAACCCGTGCTGGACGAGCGGATCGTGTGGTTCGCGTATTACAACGACGAGCCCATCGCCACCTGGGTGAACCTGCCCGAGCTGAACCAGTACTTCAAACATATGGGCGGCAAATTCGGGCTGCTGCAAAAGCTGCAGTTCCTCTGGCTGAAAATGACCGGGGCCTGCCGCAAGTTCACCGGCATCGTGTTCGGCGTGGTGCCCGAGTTCCAGGGCAAGGGGGTGGACGCGTACCTGATCGTGGAAGGCGGCGCCAACGTGATACAGGCGCAGCATTTGTACGACGAAT
>CBINIO010000627.1:0-2636 GCA_966250725.1 uncultured Chitinophaga sp. | reverse complement strand
ACGGCCGGGTGTCAGTGCCCGATGTTGCAAACGCTGATGCCCGCGATCAGGTCGAGATACCGTTTGCCGTCCGCATCCCACATGTGCATGCCTTTCGCTTTTACGATCTCCAGCGCCATCGGGGCGTCGGAGGTTTGCGCGACGTGCTGTAAAAAAAGCTGCCTGTTATTCATTGTGGCGAAGTTAATGAAGTTCTATATTTGTATCATGCCAGTAATATTACCAGTAAAAGGGATACGCCCCAACATGGGCAGGAACTGTTTTATCGCGCCCAACGCCACCATCGTGGGTGATGTAATCATGGGAGACGATTGCAGCGTATGGTTCAACGCCGTGGTGCGCGGGGATGTGAACAGCATCCGCATAGGCAATAAGGTCAACATACAGGACGGCGCGGTGATACACGCCACGTACGAAAAAACAAAGACCATCATCGCCAACAACGTGTCCATCGGCCACAACGCCATCGTGCACGGCTGTACGATCGACGACAATGTGCTGATCGGCATGGGCGCCATCGTGATGGACAATGTGCATGTGGGCAGCAATACCATCATCGCCGCGGGGGCCGTGGTGCTGGAAGGTACGCACGTGGAACCCGGCAGCATCTACGCGGGCGTGCCGGCCAAAAAGGTGAAAACCATCAACCCGGACGAGGTGCACGGGGAAATCGACCGCATCGCGAACAACTACATTATGTACGCGGACTGGTTCCGCGACCAGGCATAACGAATATGTTATAAAAAAATATTATATTGCATTTCGTAATTCCCTGACCTATGAAAAGACATTGGATGTTATGGCTTTGGCTGGCATTCCTGCTGGCCGGCTGCGCTTCGCAGAAATACGGCTGCCCGGGCAGCACCTTCTACAATTCCGGCAATCAGAAACAGAACGCAAAGGCGGGTAAACAAATGAAACTCTTCTAACGGACGATTATGCGGAAGTTATTTTTGTTGCTGGTCATGTGCGCTATTGCGGGCGTTGGCTGCCGCACGCAGAAAACGGGCTGTCCCACGCCGGTGAAGAACCTTGGCGCCGAACGCGTGATGGACGAAATGAGCAAGCCGCCAAAAAAGGGATTGTTCCGCCGCCGGCATTGATCAATACGCAGTGTTTTCTATCGTGGCGAAAATGCTGGGGTAGGTCGCATAAAAGCCGTTCCGCCGTCATTGATCAATACGGAGTAGCGAATATGCTGGCGTAGCTCGCATACAAGACCTGTTCCGCCGCCATTGAATCAATACGCAGTGTCTTCTATCGTGGCAAGTATGGTGGCGTAGCTCACATACCTGTCCATATCGATCTTCCCTTCTTCCATCGCTTCTTTTACGGCGCAGCCGGGCTCGTCCATATGAATGCAGTTGTTGAACTGGCATCGGGTGAGGTAAGGTTGCATTTCGAGGAAATAGTGCGAAAGCTCCGTTTTGGGGATGTCCACGATGCCGAATTCGCGCACGCCGGGCGTGTCGATCAGCTGCCCGCCGCCCGGCAGGTCGAACATTTCGGCGAAAGTGGTGGTGTGCAGGCCTTTCCCGCTCCAGCCGCTCACGTTCTTTGTTTTCAGCTGCAAATGCGGCAGCAGCCGGTTGATGATGGTGGACTTTCCAACGCCGGAATGCCCCGATATCAGCGTCGTTTTATCTTTCAGCAATTTTTCCGCTTCTTCCATGCCTTCGCCCGCACCCGCCGCCGTGAGCAGCACGGTGTAGCCGATGGCCTCGTACACTTCTTTCCAGTGTTCGAATTTTTCCATCTCTTTCGCCTTATACACGTCCTTTTTGTTGAACACGAGGATGACGGGCACATGGTACGCCGCGGCGGTTACGAGAAAGCGGTCTATAAAACCCTGCGAGGTACGCGGTTCTTTGACGGTGCATACCAGCATGGCCTGGTCGAGGTTGGCGGCCACGATATGTTTTTTGTGCTTGCCCTGCGGGGAGCTGCGCACGATGTAGTTCCGCCGGTCGTGTATGCCGGTGATAACGGCGGGTGCGTTCTCGCCTTCTTCCAGCTCGATGGTCACTTTGTCGCCTACGGCGATGGGGTTGGTGGACGTGATGTCCTCATCGATTTTGAACAGCCCTTTGATGCGGGCCTGCAAAAAATCGCCGGAGGAAGTTTTGGCGGTATACCAGCTGCCGGTGGATTTGTAGATCGTTGCTTGCACGGTGCAAATATAGGTGAATTAGGGCAGGCGCCGGAAGAGCGTGTAACGCAGTACAACTTCGAGCAGCAGGCAGGCCAGCGCGATCATGGCGAGCGGGAAAAAATGCTCCTTGTAACGGCGGTAGGAAGTGATCTCTACTTTGGTGCGTTCCAGCTTGTCGATCTCGTGGTAGATATTTTTCAGGGAAGTGTTGTCCGTTGCGCGGAAGTAACGGCCGCCGGTTTCGGTGGCGATCTTTTTCATCAGCGGCTCGTCTATCTGCACGTCCACCATCTGCATCTGTATGCTGCCGTCCGGCATGGTGGCGGGCGAGGGCGCTTTGCCGATGGTGCCTACGCCCACGGTGTACACTTTCACTTTATAGGCTTTGGCGATCTCCAGCGCGGTAAGCGGGTCCACCAGGCCGGTGTTGTTCACGCCGTCCGTCAGCAGCACGATCACTTTGCTTTTGGCCTTGCTGCTGCGC
>CBINIO010000626.1:0-2655 GCA_966250725.1 uncultured Chitinophaga sp. | reverse complement strand
GGTGGTGGAGGAAACGGTAGCCTCCGATCACCGGCCGGTGATCGCGGAGGTGATGATGAAATAAAAATAAATCGTTCACGAATTGGAAAGACCGCTTGTACAGGCGGTCTTTTTTGTGCCATAAGTAACGCGGGGGCTTCCGTGACATTGATTAAATTCACACACTAAAACGTTTTAGCGAACCAGATTTTTCTTATTTTAGCTTTCCCGGCGGCCACGCTGCTATTCCATGACGCCGCACGGGAGATTAAAAAAACAGTGAATGAAAAATTGGTTGGTTGCGCTGGCCCTCGGCCTGGCGACAGCTGCGCATGCGCAGCAAGCGGACTACGCTTCGAAAGTAAATCCCTTTATCGGCACCGGCGGCCACGGGCACACTTATCCCGGCCCCAGCATGCCTTTCGGAATGGTGCAGCTGAGCCCTGACACACGCCTCAAAGGCTGGGACGGCTGCTCCGGCTACCATTACTCCGATTCCGTCATGTACGGTTTTTCCCATACCCACCTCAGCGGCACCGGCATCGAAGATTACTGCGACATCCTGCTGATGCCCGTTACCGGCAAACCTTCCTGGAAAAACGACGAATACGCCTCTCCTTTTTCCCACAAAAACGAAAAAGCATACGCCGGCTTTTACAGCGTAAAGCTCGACAAATACGGCATCACGGCTTCTCTCACCGCTACCAAAAGGGTCGGTCTTCACAAATACGAATTTCCGCAAGGCGCCAAAGAAGGGCATGTGCTGCTCGATCTTTATCACCGCGACATCGTGATCAATTCCAGCCTGAAAGTAATAAACGACAGCACCGTTGTAGGCATGCGCCGTTCCACCTCATGGGCCAAGGACCAGATGCTTTATTTCGCGATGAAATTCTCGCGTCCTTCGAAGTCGCATAACGTGGCGCTCGGCGATACTTCCAAAGGCCCGCTGACGGACGCGGAAGGCCGCAACATCAAAGCGTATTTCACTTTTGACGTGCGGCAGCCGCTGTATGTAAAAGTGGCGATATCCGGTGTGAGCGAAGAAGGCGCGTTAAAAAATCTTGACGCGGAAATGCCCGCCTTCGATTTCGACGGCACGCTGGCCAACGCCAAAGCCGCATGGAACAAGGAATTGGGAAAGATCGAAGTGAAAGGCGGCACGCACGATCAGCAGGTAATGTTCTACAGCGCGCTGTACCATGCCTGTCTTAACCCGAACCTCTACATGGACGTAGACGGCCGGTACCGCGGCACCGACCTGAAGATCCACCGGGCGGAAGGTTTCGAGAATTACAGCGTATTTTCCCTCTGGGACACGCATCGCGCGCTGCACCCGCTCATGACCATTATCAACCAACAAAAGACCAATGACTGGATCAACACCTTCCTCGCACAATACAAATACGGCGGCATGCTGCCTGTATGGGAGCTGAGCGGCAATGAAACGTTCTGCATGATCGGCTACCATTCCGTGCCCGTGATCGTGGACGCTTACAAAAAAGGCATCCGCGGGTACGACGCGAAATACGCGCTGGAAGCCATGCGCAGCTACGCGGAAGGCGAACGGTTCGGCATGCAGCACTACATCAGGCAAGGTTATCTCAGCATGGACACGCAGCCCGAATCCGTTTCGCGCACGCTCGAATATTCTTACGACGACTGGTGCATCGCGCAGATGGGAAAAATGCTCGGCGATACCGCGGTGTACAACCGTTATATGAAACGCGCACAGTCTTACAAAAACCTCTATGACGCCTCCACCGGCTTTATGCGCGGCAAGATCGGCGGCCGCTGGATGAGCCCCTTCGACCCCACCGAAGTGAACAACTTCTTCACCGAGGCCAACAGCTGGCAATACAGCTTCTATGCGCCGCAGGACGTGAGCGGTCTTATCCGGCTCAATGGCGGAAAAGAAAAATTCACGCGGAAGCTCCACCAGCTATTCACCACGGAAGACAAGCTGAGCGGCCGCCACCAGTCGGACATCACCGGTCTCATCGGCCAGTATGCGCACGGCAACGAACCCAGTCATCATATCGCTTACCTGTTCAATTACGTAGGCCAGCCCTGGAAAACGCAACAGCTCGTGCACCAGGTGATGAACACCATGTACCACAACGCGCCGGACGGCCTGAGCGGCAACGAGGACTGCGGCCAGATGAGCGCCTGGTACGTAATGAGCGCGATGGGCATTTACCCGGTACGGCCGGGCGACGGCACTTACGCCCTCGGCACGCCGACATTCGACGAGGTAAAGATCCATCTTGAGAACGGGAAAACTTTTACCATCGCCGCCAAAAATCTCAGCGGCGAAAATTTCTATGTAAAAAATGCGCGGGTGTCCAAAAGTTCGTCCGCCTGGGAGGATCTTCCCACTTCTTCCATCACCCACGAAACGATCATGAACGGCGGCACCCTGCAATTTGAAATGACCGGCGCACCTTCAAAAACCTGGGCTACCACAGCCGGCTCGCCCGTAAGCGCCATCACCGACGATCTGATCGTGGCCGTGCCTTATGTGGTCGCGCCTTCAGACCGGTTCAAACATTCCACGCAGGTATCGCTGAAAGCGGTGGAGCCTGGTACCGCCATCTATTACACGCTCGACGGTTCCGAGCCTGATATTCACTCCACGCGGTATACCGCCCCTTTCAACATCAGCAAAACCTGCAC
>CBINIO010000625.1:0-2664 GCA_966250725.1 uncultured Chitinophaga sp. | reverse complement strand
GCGCTTGTACCCGCCCCCGGTGAAATGTCGGGAATATAGCAACCAACTAGTTTATCACTATTATCCAAACAATGCAAATCTATGCAATTGAATGATCATGCAAAGGCCCATTCCATACCTGGGCTTTTTTCAACCAAACTAAGACGCACTATGAGATTAACTGTCATTCTCATGATCGTGGCCAGCCTGAAGGTTTCCGCAGGCACCTACGCACAGAGCGTATCCCTGTCTCTACGGAACGCTTCTCTCGAAGAAGTGTTTACCGCCGTGAAAAAACAGACCGGCTACTTTTTCTTTTACGACCGCGACGTATTGCGCAGCTCGCGTAAAGTGACCATCGACGCGGAAAACCAGCCGCTCGGCACCTTTCTCGCGGAAGTGTTCAGGGAACAGCCGCTGGATTATTCCATCAAGGACAAAACCATTTTCATCCGGCCCAAACCGGCAGCTCCCGTTTCTCCTTCCGCCACCGTTGTATTGCAGGAAATAAAAGGTTCTGTGACCGGTGAAGATGGTCTTGCCCTTATCGGCGTCAGCATCAAGGTAAAAGGTACTTCCAACGGCACCATCACCGATGTGGACGGCAACTTTTCGCTCAATGCCGAACCGGGCAATGTGCTGGTGGTTTCCTTCATCGGCTACGAAACCCGCGAAGTGACCGTGCCGGCCTCCGGCGCGATGGTCATCAGGCTGAAAGCTTCCGTAAGCTCGCTGGACGAGACGGTGGTGATCGGCTATGGCTCCGCCGTGCGCAGGGACCTCACGGGCAGCGTATCGTCCGTAAAAAGCAAAGACATCGCCAACAGCCCGGTGGTAGATCCCCTCGCGGCTATGCAGGGCCGGCTGCCGGGCGTATTCATCTCTTCCAGCAGCGGCCTCCCCGGCGCGCGTTTCAACGTAACGCTGCGCGGCCAGAACTCGCTGCTGCAGAGCAATGAGCCGCTGTATGTGATAGACGGCATCCCTTACTTCAACGAACCGCTCAACGATAATACTTTCAACAGCGCCAACGGCGAATTGAGCCCGCTGGCCAGCATCAACCCTGCCGATATCGAAAGGATAGACGTGCTGAAAGACGCCGACGCCACCGCTATTTACGGCTCCCGCGCAGGCAACGGCGTGATACTGATCACCACCAAAAAAGGAAAGGCGGGCAAAGCGCGCGTGAACTTCAACGTGTTCAGCGGCGCAAGCAAGGCAGTGAACATGCTGCCGATGCTCAGCCTCGGCGAATACCTGGAAATGCGCAAGGAAGCGTTCGCCAACGACAACGAAACGCCCACCGACGAAAACGCGCCCGACCTTACGCTATGGGACCAGCAAAAAGGCCGCGACTGGCAGGAAGAGCTGATCGGCG
This sequence comes from uncultured Chitinophaga sp., assembly GCA_966250725.1. Lineage (GTDB taxonomy): Bacteria > Bacteroidota > Bacteroidia > Chitinophagales > Chitinophagaceae > Chitinophaga. Next base: position 1,307 of record CBINIO010000625.1, on the reverse strand, counting down.
GCACCGCGAACATCACCGAAGCGCAGGGATCTGTATCCGGCGGTACGGAACAGACGCGTTTTATGCTCAGCGGCACCTACACCCGTCAAACGACGGTGATGCCGAACAATCCCGCTTATACGCGCGGCGCCTCGCATCTGAATATCGATCACAACAGCGCCGATAAAAAATTCAACATCAGCGCGTCCGTGAACTATTCCAGCATCAGGGACCGCTCCATTGCCAGCGACCTCACGTATTACTACGATATGGCGCCCAATTATCCCGTATACGACGACGAAGGCAAGCTGTACTGGTTCAATACCATGCAGAACCCGTACGCCTATATCCCGCGGAGGTCCAACTCCCGTACCAACAACCTCATCGCCAACAGCATGATCCGTTATACCGTGCTGCCCGGCCTCAACGCCAAGGTGAACCTCGGTTACACCAACACTAACCTGGACCAGGTGCAGGTATACCCGAACATCGTGTTCAACCCGCAATCCAGCCCCGGCAGCATGACCTACTTCGGCAATACCGACGTAAGCTCATGGCTGGTGGAACCGCAGCTGGAATACAACCGCACCATCGCGAAAGGCGAATTGCAGGTGCTGGCCGGCGCCACCTGGCAGCAGAACCTGCGCGAGGGCACCCGCATCAACGCAACGAATTTTTCCAGCGACGCGCTGCTTGAAAGCATACAGGCGGCCGGCAGCCTTCAAACCACTTCGGCGTACAGCCTGTACCGTTACACATCCGCCTTTGGCCGCGTAACCTACAACTGGGATGAAAAATATATACTGAACGGCAGCTTCCGCCGCGACGGTTCCACCCGTTTCGGCCCGGGCAACCGCTTCGGCAACTTCGGCGCCATCGGCGCGGCCTGGATCTTCTCCAACGAATCTTTTATCAAAGGCAACAACGTGCTGAGCTTTGGCAAACTGAGAGGCAGCTGGGGCACCGTGGGTTCCGACAACATCGGAACGAACGATTACCTGGACAGCTGGAGCCCCGTAGGTTTCATCTACGACGGCATTTCCGGCATCGCGCCTTCGCGCCTGGCGAACAACGATTATAAATGGGAAGAATCGAGGAAGTCGGAAGTAGCGCTGGAGCTGGGTTTCCTGCAGGACCGCATCCTCTTCAACACCAACTACTATTACAATATCACCGGCAACCAGCTGATCGACTTCGCGCTTACGCCCCAGGTAGGCTTCGAAGCGATGCGCGCCAACTTCGACGCGCTGGTGCAGAACAGCGGCTGGGAATTTGAGCTGAGCACGGTGAACGTGCGGAAAAAGGATTTCACCTGGAACTCTTCCTTC
>CBINIO010000624.1:0-2667 GCA_966250725.1 uncultured Chitinophaga sp. | reverse complement strand
GCACGCATACCGTACATATCGCCATTTACATTTTCATGGAACTGTTTCCAGCGCAGCAGGTCAAAAAAGCGGTGCCCTTCCTCGAAAGCCAGCTCCACCCTGCGTTCGTTACGGATCACTTCGCGCATGGCTTCTTTGGAAAGACCGGCGGGCAGCTGGTAAGGATTCAGGCCGGCGCGGCTGCGTATCTGCTCCACGGCGTCGTACACCTCGGGCACGGCGCCCTCGGCTTCGTTCAGCGCTTCCGCATAATCGAGCAGTATTTCACCATAACGGATGGAAGGCAGGCAATGCGACGGCGTAACGCCGAAGTTGCCGCCCGCGTTCTCGTCGAGCAGCTTGCGCCAGAGGTAACCGGTGCGGGTAGACGAGCTGTTGGTGTTCAAACCGTCCTGCGGGGCGAACTGGTACAGCCAGATCGGCTCCTGGCGGTTGCTGGAGCGCAGCAGCCAGCTGGCGCCGTTGTAGAGGATGCTGTAATAAAAACGCGGGTCGCGGCCGGTGTACGGGTCGTTCTCGTCGTACCCGCTGCCGGCTTCGTGGATCATTTTGCCGTTCGCCATCGGGAACGCGTCCACCAGCTGCTGCGTCGGGAAGCTGTACGTCTGCCCCCCGCGGGACGAAGGCAGCAGCAGGTTTTCCATGTTGCGCGTGTTGCCCTGCATCACCTGGAAAATGTGCTCCTTGTTTTTCCGCTGGATGAACGTGCTGTAAAAGCCGTAACCGGGGCGGGTGGTATTGTCGATCACCAGCTCGTACACGCCGAGCTTCATCACCGCCTCAAACGCGTCCGCGGCCACTTTCCAGCGTTCCGGGCGGATGGTGGCGTTGCCGGTGAGCTTTTTCTGTTCCGCGTCCTCGCCCACGTTGCCTTCGTTAAAAAGCGGGCTGGCGGCTATCAGCAGCATCTTGGCCTTTACGGCCAGCGCCGCGCCGCGGGTAGGACGGCCGTATTCGCCGCCGGTCTGCTCCAGCGGCAGCACGGGCGCGATCTCTTCCATTTCTTTCACCACGTAGCTCACGCATTCTTCAAAGCTGTTGCGCGGCAGGTTGAAATCGTCTTCCAAACCGTACACCTTATCCCCGATCAGCGGCACGCCGCCGTGGGTGCGTATGAGGTGGAAATAAAAATACGCGCGGAGGAAACGCGCTTCGGCAACGGCCAGCGCTTTGCGCTGCGGCGAAAGCGGGCTGAGGTTCACATTGTCCAGGAAAATGTTCGCCCGGCGGATGCAGGTGTACGGCAGGTTCCAGTGGTCGTTGCGCATGCGCGTAAAATTCGCCACTCCCGCAAACGTGGCGCTGTTGTAGGCCTGCGCGGTTTGCGCGGTGGCGCCGGACCAGCGTATCTCCGAATCGTCGGTGGCGTCGGAAAATGCCCAGAGGCCGCCGCCAAAAAATCCGTTGTCGAGAAAATACGTATAGGAAAGGTTCCGGTAAATGCCGTTGAGGAAATTCATGGTCAGGGCGCTGTCCGCAAAGGTTTTGCTGCGGTCGATGGTGCCGGTGTCGGTCTTGTCGAGAAAACTGTCCCCGTCCTTCCGGCAGGCGGCCAGCAGCATCAGTGCCGCGGCGGCGCCCAGGACGATCTTTTTATGAAGGATGTTCTTTTGCATGAGTCGGATTATTTGAATGAAACCTGTAAACCGAAATTGTAGATCTTCTGCTGCGGGTAGCTGCTGTACGCTTCCACGGAACCGCGCCGCGATTCGGGGTCCACGTCGTATATCTTCAGGTTGAACCAGGTGAGCAGGTTGAGGCCATTGGCGTAAACGCGAACGTCCTGCAAGCCGAGGCGGCGCACAAAAGGCGCTGGCAGCCGGTAGCCCAGTTCCACGTTCTTCAGGCGCAGGTAATCGCTCGGGCGCAGCCAGAAGGTGGACAGGTCGTAGTTCACACCGCCGAGGCGCGGGTATTCCGCCACGTCTTTTGTTTCAGGCGTCCAGCGTTTTTTGTGTATCTCCGAAGGGATGCCGTTGCTGTTGCCGATCTGCAGCATCGTGGAAGCGTCCATGCTGCCGCGCGCGGCGCCCTGGAGCAATGCGGAGAAGTCCAGCCCTTTCCAGGAAAAACCGGCGCTGATGCCGTAGGTCACCTGCGGGATGTTCGGGTAGCCGATCGGCCCGATGTCGCGCGAATCGATCATTCCGTCGCCGTTGATGTCCTTGAACTTGATATCGCCGGGCTGTACGGTTTTGCCCACCACTTCGGGGCTTTTTTCAATATCCGCCGCGTCGTAATAAAAACCGTCGAAAGTGTACCCGTAGATCTGCCCGATGGGCCTGCCGGTCTGCGCCAGCAGCGGGTTGGCGGAGTTCTTGGGTTCGTCGCGGTACAGCACTTTGTTTTTCGCGAAAGAAAAATTGCCTTTCAGGAAATAGTCCACGCTGCCGATCTTATGCCGGTGCGTTACGTCCAGCTCATACCCTTTGTTGCTCACGCGGCCCACGTTCATGGGCGGCAGGCTGATGCCGGAATAGTTCGGCACGGTGCCGCGCGTGGTGAGGATGTCGTAACGGTAGTTGTCGAAATAATCGGCGATCACTTCCAGCTGGCCTTTGAACATGCGCAGCTCCACGCCCAGGTCTATCTTGCGTTCGCGTTCCCAGCGCACGTCCTCGTTCGCCAGCGCGCAGTCGAACGACGTCGCCGCCGGCCACTACGGCG
>CBINIO010000623.1:0-2675 GCA_966250725.1 uncultured Chitinophaga sp. | reverse complement strand
GTATGGTGGCTGACCTATAAGAAAGTGAGAAACGGCCCGGCATTCATCATCAAAGGCGATGTGACCGTAGTGAGATAATATTTTCCAAACAGATAAACCGATTCTTTCACCGGAAGAAGCCGCTCATATGGGCGGCTTCTCTTTTTGGGAGGATGTTCGTCAGAAAATTCCCGTCGCCGGGCAAGTATTATATTAAATGGATCGGCCCCGGCCAGGGCGGCCCGGAAAGCACGGTGCACAGGGATACGGTAGTATTGAAGTAAATTATTCCTATTTCTTCCCGATACGCCCCAGGTGCGTATCCTCGAAACCGGTTACCAGCTTGAGACCATAACCGAAAACCCGGTCCATCGAAGAATGCGCGAACAGCAGGATGCCCGCGAACACCAGCGGCTCGTACACGAACCATGTACCGGTAAAATACACCAGCAGCGCCACGCCTTTATGATGAAAGAAGTTGTAAACGTACGCCCCCGTGCGCGCGTTGGCAAGATAACCCAGCATGCTCAGGTCGGGCAATAGCAGGCATCCCCAGAACCACCACCACGACAAGGTACATTGCTGCTCGAACATCAGCAGCGCAAGGACGAACATCGCCACCTCTTCCAGCTTTAGCAATTTGGTCATATTTCGATCGGTCATTTGAAGGGCAAAGCTCAGCAGAATTGGCGGGATAACAAAATAAAAAAGCCCTCTTCCCGGGCAGGAAAAGGGCTTGCGGATCTAAACACTAATATCAGTACAGCATCCTCGTTTTGATCGTGTGGTTCACTTCCTTCAGCAGGGCGAACGCTTCCTGCGAAAGTTTCGTGTCCACGTCCAGCACCACGTAACCGATGGTTTCGTTGGTGGTGAGGTACTGGCCGAGGATGTTGATGTTTTTGTTGGACAGGGTGCTGTTGATCTCCGACAACACGCCCGGCACGTTGCGGTGGATATGCAGGATGCGGTGCGTGTTCTCGATCGCGGGCACGCTCAGCGCGGGCACCGTGTGCGAACCGAAGGTGGAGCCTTTTTCGAGATAGTTCAGCATTTTGCTGCTCACGTCCAGCCCGATGTTATGCTGCGCTTCTTCCGTGCTGCCGCCGATATGCGGGGTGAGTATCACGTTCGGGAGCTTTTGCAGCGGCGTGCTGAAGGCAGCGCCGTTCTTCTCCGGCTCCACGGGGAACACGTCGATGGCCGCGCCGGAAAGCTGGCCGCTTTCAAGCACTTCTTTCAGATCTTCCAGCACTACCACTTCGCCGCGCGCATAGTTCAGGAAGATGGCGCCTTTTTTGGCATGCTTCAACGTTTCTTTAGTGATCATCTTTACCGTGCTTTTGTTGGAAGGCACGTGCAGCGAAATAATGTCGGATTGTTTGAAAAGATCTTTGAGCGTTCTGATCTGAACGGCATTGCCCATCGGGAGCTTGGTCTCCACGTCGTAGTACAGCACGTTCATGCCGAGCGCTTCGGCCAGCACGCTTACCTGGCTGCCGATGTTGCCATATCCCACGATGCCGAGCGTTTTGCCGCGCAGCTCATAACTGCCGGCGGATTCTTTCATCCAGATGCCCTGGTGCGCCGCCGCGTTTTTGTCGGGTATGCGGCGGATGAGCATGATAGACAGGCCCATTACCAGTTCCGCCACCGAACGGGTATTGGAATAAGGGGCGTTGAATACGGCTACGCCATGCTCGGTGGCGCTTTTCAGGTCCACCTGGTTGGTGCCGATACAAAAACAGCCGATGCCCTGCAGCTTGTTGGCCGCGGCCAGTACGGCCGATGTAACACGGGTTTTCGAGCGGATGCCCAGCAGGTGTACATCTTTAATTTCCCTGATAAGGTCGGCCTCGCTGAGAGCGCCGGTGATCTTGCGGGTATTGGCATACCCCGCCTCTTTGAATTCCGCCACCGCGGCATCACTAATGTTTTCCAATAAAAGGATGTTAATCTTCTCTTTCGGATAACTCGTTAATTTACTTTGGCTCATGGTGCTGGTATATTACTGAAAATGACAATATCGTGATAAAAGGGGCTCCGAAGGATGATTAAAAGTCACCGCAAACCTAGCGGAGTTTCAGCAGAAATCAAATAACAGTGCCGGCAAATTAGAGATTGGTGAAAAAAAGGAGGTTTTTTTTCGCTTTTTTGAATAATTCACCCGCTTTATGCCCATAAAGGGCATGAAAATTGCGGATGAACCGCTTTATCACTCTTTAAATATTCAGCAGCACTAACTCAATGAACCGTTCGAAGGCAATTGTATTACTGGCTATATCCGCCGGTGCTTTAATCTATTCCGCGTGCAACAGCAGCTCTGCCAACCGGAACAAAGAAAAAACCGCTCCCTCCGCCGATGAAGATCCTGCAGCTTCGATTTATACGCTTGGGCTTACAAAAGCAGAAAAAGCAGCCATACGCAATGCTCCCGAAAATAAACGCATCAGCCGCGAGGTAGCCGAACTGGTCCGCCGCCGCCTTTCCCCCTCCTATTTCAGCGGCGCCATACTGGTGGCAAAAAAAGGAGTCGTGCTGTACGAACATTACCAGGGCCAGGAAAATCATGCGACCAAAACGCCGATTACCGACAGCTCCAGCTTCCAGCTGGCTTCCATCTCCAAAACCTTTACCGGTATGGCCGTTTTGAGCCTGGTCGAAAAAGGGAAGCTGAGCCTGGAAGATTCCATTCA
>CBINIO010000622.1:0-2678 GCA_966250725.1 uncultured Chitinophaga sp. | reverse complement strand
TGCGCCGAAACCGGCGTGGACGGCCTCATTCTGCCCGATCTGCCGATGGAGGAATACGAATCCGACTACAAGCCGCTGTTTGAAAAATACGGTCTGCACAACATCTTCCTCGTAACGCCGGAAACCAGCGAAGCCCGCATCCGCAGGATCGACGGGGTGAGCAGCGGTTTCGTGTACGCCGTTTCTTCTTCTTCCACCACCGGCAAGGATAAGGACATGAGCCACCAGGAAGCGTATTTCCAGCGGCTGAAAGCCATGAACCTGCGCAACCCGGTACTGATCGGGTTCGGTATCAAAGACAGCAAGACCTTCCGCGAAGCGTGCCGCCACAGCAACGGCGCAATTATCGGCAGCGCTTTTGTAAAAGCCATCGAAAACAGTGCTAACTTGCAGGCTACCGTGAAAGAATTTGTGGCAGGCATCAAAAGTTAATACCATGAAGACAGCGATCATCAAATACAACGCCGGCAATACCCGCTCCGTGCTGTTCGCCCTCGAAAGGCTGGGCGTGGAAGCCACGGTGACGGACGACCCGGAGGAGCTGAAAAGCGCGGACAAGGTGATATTCCCCGGCGTGGGAGAAGCCAGCACCGCCATGGCGTACCTGCGCGAACGCAAGCTGGACACGCTTATCAAAGACCTGAAACAGCCGGTGCTGGGCATCTGTCTGGGTATGCAGCTCTTATGCAAACACTCCGAGGAGAACGATACCGACTGCATCGGCGTGTTCGACCTGGAGGTAAAAAAGTTCCAGAGCCCGGTGGAGAACCTGCTGAAGATCCCGCAGATCGGCTGGAACAACATTACCGGCCTGCACAGCGTGATATTCGAGCATGTGAACCAGAACGACTACATGTATTTCGTGCACAGCTATTTCGCGGAGCTGGGACCGGAAACCACGGCCATCGCCAATTACGTGATCAACTACAGCGCGGCTTTGCAGAAAGACAATTTCTACGCCGTGCAGTTTCACCCTGAAAAGTCCGCACAGTCGGGCCAGCACATCATCGAGAGTTTTTTACGGCTTTGAGCATACTGATAAAAAATATCACCACGGCGGATACGCTGCAGCTGCGCAGGGACGTAATGTACCCCGACTGGCCGCTGGAGCGCGTAACGCTGCCGCATGACGCGGACGGCCTGCATTACGGCCTGTACGACGACGGCAGGCTGGTGACCGTCGTGTCGATTTTTATCGACGGCGACACCGCGCAGTTCCGCAAGCTGGCTACCGCGCAGGACCAGCAAGGCAAAGGTTTCGGCAAACGGATGATGCGGCACTTGCTCTACGTTTGCCGGCAGCAGGGCGTTGTCACGCTTTGGTGCAATGCCCGCGAAAGCGCGCTGAGCTTTTACCAGCAGCTCGGCTTCACCATTTTCAGCGAACGATTTTTTAAAGACGATCTTCCTTTCCTCAAAATGAAAATACCCGTACAGCCCGCACAGGCCCAAGGTTTCACGATCATTCCCGCCATCGACATCATCGGCGGCAAATGCGTACGCCTCACGCAGGGCGATTACGCGCAGCAAAAAACATACAACGAAAACCCGCTCGAAGTAGCGATGGAATTCGAGGACAGCGGCATTCAGCGCCTGCACCTGGTAGACCTCGACGGCGCGAAAAAAGGCGCGGTGGTGAACTGGAAAGTGCTGGAAACCATCGCCGGCAAAACCTCGCTCACCATCGATTTCGGCGGCGGCATCAAAAGCGGCGATGATCTCAAGATCGTGTTCGAATCCGGCGCGGCGCTGGCGACCATCGGCAGCGTGGCCGTCAAACAGCCCGAACTGTTCTTCAGCTGGCTCGGCCAGTACGGCGCGGACAAAATGTTCCTCGGCGCGGACGTAAAGGACGAAAAGATCGCGGTAAGCGGCTGGCTGGAAACGACGGACAAAAGCATTTTCGATTTCCTGCGCGCCAACCTCGAACGCGGCGTAAAGGAAGTATTCTGTACCGACATCGCGAAAGACGGCCTGTTGCAGGGCCCGTCCACCGAACTGTACAAAAAGATCATCGCGGAAATACCCGGCATCCGCCTCACCGCCAGCGGCGGCGTAAGCCATATCGGCGACGTGGAGGAGCTGCAGGCCGCGGGGCTCGCCGGCGTCATCATCGGCAAAGCCATTTACGAAGGCCGCATCACATTACAGGAACTGAAGAAATTTTTCTAAGATATGCTTACAAAACGCATCATACCCTGCCTGGACATCAAAGACGGGCGCACCGTAAAAGGCGTGAACTTCGAGAACATCCGCGACGCGGGCGACCCGATAGAGCTGGGCGCTTTGTACGCGGAGCAGGGCGCGGACGAGCTGGTGTTCCTCGACATCACCGCCACCAACGAAAGACGGAAAACGCTGTCCGAGTTGGTAACGAAGATCGCGCGGCATGTGAACATCCCGTTTACCGTGGGCGGAGGCATTGCTTCGGTGGAAGACGTGAGCGTGCTGCTGAACGCCGGCGCGGACAAGGTGTCCGTGAACACCGCCGCGTTCAAAAATCCGCAGCTGCTCAACGATCTGTCTCGCGAGTTCGGCAGCCAGTGTATCGTGCTGGCGATCGACACGCGGTTTGAGGACGGCGACTGGTTCGTATACCTCAACGGCGGCAGGGTAAAGACCGGAACGCGCACCGCCGACTGGGCGAAAGAGGCCGTGGAACGCGGCGCGGGCGAGAT
>CBINIO010000621.1:0-2678 GCA_966250725.1 uncultured Chitinophaga sp. | reverse complement strand
TTTGCGCAGCTCTTTCAGCATGTCGAACAGCACGGGGTCGGCGGAATGCACGGCTTCGCCGCCGGCGCTTTCTTCTTCCTCTCCCCCTTCTTCGTCGAACTGGTGGTTGAGCGCCACGTAAATGGAGAAGGGTTTTTTCATGAACTTTTTACCCTTGTCCGTGATCTTGAGCAGGCCGTATTCTTCGATGTCCTTTTCGATCAGCCCTTCGAGCATCATCTGCCGCAGCAGCGAGTTCCAGAAGTGCGCGTCGAACTCCTTCCCTTCGCCGAACACGTCCAGCCTGTCGTGCTGGAAGGTGCTGATCTGCGGGTTGGACTTGCCGGTGATGATATTGATAACGTATTCCGAACCGAACCTTTCTTCCAGCTGGGAAATGGTTTTCAGGGCGATCACCACGCGGTTCTTCACTTCTATTTTTTCTTTCGGGTTGCGGCAGTTGTCGCATTTGCCGCAGTTTTCCGTTTCATATTTTTCACCGAAATAATGCAGGATCACTTTGCGGCGGCACACGGCGCTTTCGGCGTAAGCCACCGTTTCGTTGATGAGCTGGGCGCCCATTTCGCGTTCGGACAGCGGTTTGTCGCGCATGAGATGCTCCAGCTTCTGCACGTCCTTGTAGGAATAAAAGCAGAGGCAAAGCCCTTCCAGCCCGTCGCGGCCCGCGCGGCCGGTTTCCTGGTAATAGTTCTCCAGGCTTTTCGGGATGTTGAAATGTATCACGAAACGCACGTCCGGCTTGTCGATGCCCATGCCGAAGGCGATGGTGGCCACGATCACTTCCACTTCCTCGAGCAGGAACATGTCCTGCCGCTGCGCGCGGGTGCCCGCGTCCAGCCCTGCGTGATAGGCTACGGCCTTGATGCCGTTGGCCACGAGCATGTCCGCCAGCTCTTCGGTGGTTTTGCGGTTGAGCGTGTAAATAATGCCGCTTTTGCCTTTGTGCAGGTGGATGAACTTGACGATCTCCTTGATCGTTTGTTCCTTTTTGCGTTTCGGCCTGATCTCGTAATAGAGGTTGGGGCGGTTGAAGGAGGAAATGAATACCTGGGGCGAGCGCAGCTCCAGGTTCTTCACGATGTCGCTCTGCACCTTGGGCGTGGCGGTGGCCGTAAGGGCGATGACGGGCAGGTCGCTGCCGATGAGGTCGATCATTTCCTTGAGACGGCGGTATTCCGGCCTGAAGTCGTGCCCCCACTCGGATATGCAATGCGCTTCGTCCACCGCGATAAAGGAAATTTCCAGCTCGCGGAAGAAGTCGATATTCTCCTGTTTGGTAAGGGTTTCCGGCGCCACGTACAGCATTTTGGTCTTGCCGGACTGCAGGTCGGTGCGCACTTTTTTGATCTGCGCTTTGGTGAGGGTGGAATTGAGGAAATGCGCCACGTTGTCTTTGCTGCTGTACGAACGTACCAGGTCCACCTGGTTTTTCATCAGCGCGATCAACGGGCTTACGATGAGCGCCACCCCGGGGCTCATCAGCGCCGGCAGCTGGTAACATAACGATTTACCGCCGCCCGTTGGCATGATCACGAATGTATCTTTTCCGGAAAGTATGCTTTTTATGATCTTCTCCTGATTCCCTTTGAAGGAATCGAACCCAAAATGTTCGTGCAATGCATCCAACAAACTTACCTTTGCAACAGCCATCACATAAGATTTTACTTGTAATCCATGGCGACAATTCGCCCTGTCCATAGATGAAAATTTTTCAACATGTATTTTTGGGGGACACGAAATTACCAAAAAAACCCCTTTGTGTCAATATAATTTATATGGTCGTTGACCTTGCCTAAAATTTGATAAATTTGCATTTGTCGCATGAAACAGAAGACTACCGTCAACATCCGGGAAACAGGGAAAAGGACCGTAAGGCTGGAATCTGCCGCCATTGGGAGTTTGGAGCAATTTATCAATGAAGACTTTGAACGAACGGTGGAGGTGATCGCCAGCTGCCAGGGCCGTGTGGTCATAACCGGCATCGGCAAAAGCGCTATCGTGGCCCAGAAGATAGTGGCTACTCTTAATTCTACAGGTACACCTGCTTTATTTATGCACGCTGCGGACGCTATTCACGGCGATCTGGGGATGATCACCCCGGACGATGTGGTGATCTGCATATCCAAAAGCGGCGAGTCGCCGGAGATAAAAGTGCTGGTGCCGCTGGTGCGCGACCTGGGGAACATCCTGGTGGCGATCGTCGGGAAGCTGGATTCATACCTGGCGCAATCGGCACATTTTGTGCTGAATACATATGTGACCCAGGAGGCCTGCCCCAATAACCTGGCCCCCACCTCCAGCACTACCGCGCAGATGGTCATGGGCGACGCCCTGGCCGTGTGCCTGATCGAAATGAAAGGCTTTACGGCGGAAGACTTCGCCAGGTTTCACCCCGGCGGCACTTTGGGGAAAAAGCTCTACCTCCGGGTAAGCGACCTCAGCCGCCTGCACGAAGCGCCGAAAGTAAAGCTGAGCAGCGGCCTGCGCGAGGTGATCGTCGAAATATCGTCCAAAATGCTGGGCGTTACCGGCGTGGTGGACGAAGAAGGCCGCCTGCAGGGCATCATTACCGACGGAGACCTGCGCCGCATGCTCGAAAAGAACATGGACGCGTCCGCGGTGAAGGCTGAAGACATTATGAGCCGGCACCCCAAGACCATCCGGCACGACGAACTGGC
>CBINIO010000620.1:0-2679 GCA_966250725.1 uncultured Chitinophaga sp. | reverse complement strand
GGGTTGGGTGGAAGAATAGATCTGCGGAGAACTGCCGGGCATCGCAGACTTCATTTGTATAACGCATTTCAAAATAAGCAGTTTGCACGGCGGAAGATGCTGCGTCAATAGACAATCACTTTCAAAACAAACTGCTCTGCACCGCGGAAGGTATCGCGGACCTCGTTTTTTTCTGCGGCACGACCAACGGCGCCGCCATTAGCGGCCCAGGCAATATTTCATACACTTTTGATTCAACATACCGCGAAGCGACGGCCACTTCCACATTCCCCGCGTGGCGCGAGAATATTTCCTGCACCAGCGAGGGATCGTTGTTGTCGCGCGAAAGATGGGAGAGCAGCAGCACCTGCATGCCGTCCGGGCGATGCTGCCGGAAAAGGTCGAGCGCCTGCTGGTTGGACAAATGCCCCTGCCCGCCACGGATGCGGTTCTTCAGGAACACGGGATACCGTCCTTTCTCCAGCATGTCCGTATCGTAATTCGCTTCGAGGAACGCCGCGTGGCACTGCCGGAAGTGATGCACCAGCCGGTCGCAGCACTGCCCGATGTCGGTGAACACGCCGATGGTAACGCCGTGGCCGGAGACCATAAAGCTGTGCGGGTCGCAGGCGTCGTGGTGTTTGGCGAAGGCGGTCACCTGCAATTGGCCGATAACGATGGGCTGCTGCGTGTCAAAGGCCGTGCCTTGCAGCTGCATGCGGCTGTGGTGCAGCGTTTGCCCGGTGATGTACACCGGCAGCTTGTATTTTTTGGAAAGTACGGGCACGCCGCTGATATGATCGGTATGTTCGTGGGAAATAAAAATGGCTTTCACCAGCTCCATCTTCAGGCCGAGGCGGCGCATGCGGCGCTCCACTTCGCGGCAGGAAATGCCCACGTCCACCAGCACCGCTTCCTCGGCGCTGCCGACGTAATAACAGTTCCCGTTACTGCCTGAATTTAAGGATGTGATGAATAACGACATGCGATCTGCAAAGAAACAGATTTTAATTCACATCGTAAGGAATGAACACCAGCATTTCGATCCGGCCGCCGGGGAGGGAGGCAAGCTCGAAGCGGCCTTCGTGGAGCTCGGCCACATAGCTGATCAGGCTGCAGATGCGCTGGTCGAGGTACGTTTGCAGGCTTTCCTGGCCTGCGCCGGGAATGGAGGAAGAAAGGGAGCGGTCGTTCGCATTGGCGAGGTACACGCCTTTAAGCTCCACGCCGTCCTGCCCGAAAAGGATGTCGAGGCGCGGCGTTTCTTTCGGGTCCGCGTTGCGCTGCATGCGGAAAAGCATGTTCAGCAGCAGCTGCTTTACCAGGAATTCGTCCACGTAAGCCACTTCGCGGTGGCCGGCGGTTTGGAAATGCACCCAGCCGGCGAACAGCGGAGCATACCGTTCGTCTTCCACCACATTTTTCAGCAGCTTCACGATCTGCGTAGGCGCGCGTTTGGACGTCAGCGATTTGTTGAGGATATGCTGGATGATGCGCACGTTCTGCAAAAGGAACTCCAGCTCTATGATCTGCAACTTGATCGCCGCCGCCTGCCTGTTGATCTTTTCGCCGCTCTTTTCCATGTTGAACTGCCCGGAACCATATAGCTCGATCAATTCAACACTGGATAAAATGCCGGAAAGAATGGACCTGATTTCATGGAATACATCTTCGATAAGACCCTTATTTTCAGGAAATTTACTAGCTCCCGTAGAAGAAATCATTATGCAACCCTTGTTTTGTGTATTCAGTTTTTAAATAAGCCGCTACCATACGGCGGTTAACGTGTTTTTTAAAATTACATTATTTTGATTATAACGATTCATTTTTTATCGCCGCCGCCCCAAGTCTTTTAAGAACGGACGAGTCGGGCAATGGGCGGCAAAGTTTGTCCAGGTGACGCTGGTGATGCGCGTCCGTTCCGGTGAACTGCACCAGCCCCGCGTTTACCAGCTGCGTCGCCATTTTCTGCACGCGCGTGCCGTAATACCCGTGCAGCGAAAGCAGGTTCACCTGCAGCAGCACCCCGTTTTCCTGCAGCTCATGATAAAAGTCCAGCTTGCCGTGCAGGTACGCGTACCGTTCGGGATGCGCGAGTATGGGCTCGTAGCCCGCCATTTTCATGTTGAAAAAAACGGAGCGGTAAGTAACGGGCAGCGAGAGGAAAGGAAACTCCACGAGCACGTATTTGCCGTTGATGGCTAGCAGCGGCGTCCTGTCTTCCAGCAGCGACTCGAAATAATCGTCCACCAGGTATTCGGCGGCGGCGTCCAGCTCCACATCGATGCCTTCGCGTTCGATCGCTGCGCGCACCGCGTCCCGCGCGGGAAGGATGGTGTCCGCATCGTTGTACCACACGCCGGACATGATATGCGGCGTGGTGATCAGCCGCGTATACCCCAGCGCGCGCAGCTGCCGGATGAGGGAAAGCGAATCGTTCATGTCCTTCGCGCCGTCGTCCAGCCCGGGAAGCAGGTGCGAGTGCATGTCCTGCCGGTTCTCATCAGAATGCATTTTTCTCTCCTTTTATGGTGTTCGCCACCGTTAAAAATATGATGCGCAGGTCCAGGTAAACGGACCAGTGCTCCATGTACCAGATGTCGTGCTCCACGCGTTTGCGCAGCTTGCTTTCCTCTGTGATCTCTCCGCGGAAGCCGTTCACCTGCGCACATCCGCTGATGACGGGCTTCATGTAATGCC
>CBINIO010000619.1:0-2689 GCA_966250725.1 uncultured Chitinophaga sp. | reverse complement strand
CTTTTTATATTCTATTTTGCCAAATTATTAAATTTCGGTTAAAAAGATACTAGTCGGGCCTATTTTCACAGAATATTTGCGGTACATGGAAAATATGACCTGCGGCAAACACCCCCGGGCCTTTGCAGTAGCCGGTTTGCCGCCAAATCCGGCCCACATGGAGCTTTGGGGCGGCGAATTCTTTTTTCTTTTATTTAATTTTAGTACCTTGTTCATGCTAAATCGTTATAGCTCCAACCGACCGATAATTCCATATGAAGGGTATATCCATCAAAGATATTGCTAAACAGGCCGGCGTGTCTCCCACGACCGTCTCGTTCGTACTCAACGGCAAAGCCAAAGAAAAACGGATCAGCGACCAGGTCAGCAAAAAGATCCTCAAGCTCGCGGCCAAACTGAAGTATAAGCCGAACCAGCTCGCAAGGGGGCTGCGCACCGGCAAAACCAAGACCATCGGCCTCATCGTGGAGGACATTGCCAACCACTTCTTCGCCAATGTGGCGAAGATCGTGGAGGAAGAAGCCGACAAGTTCGGGTACAAAGTGCTGTACGGCTCCACGGAAGACAACCTGCTGAAAGCCCGCGGCCTGCTCGAAGTGCTCGAATACCGGCAGGTGGACGGGTACATCATCACGCCCACGCCCAACCTCGACAAGGAGATCGAAGTGCTGAAAAATTCCCGCAAGCCCATGGTGCTCATGGACCGTTACCTCCCGCAGATACCCACCAATTATGTGATGGTAAACAACTTCCAGGGAGCGTACGATGCGGCGGAATACCTGCTGGAGCTGGGTTACCAGAAAATTGCGCTCGTCACCACCACTTCCGAGCAGATACAGATGAAGGAGCGTTACAACGGTTTTACCGCCGCGCTGAAAGCGCACCGCGCCAACCTTCCCCGCAAAATGTTCAAAAAAATACCTTTCGGCGCCACCAACGAAGAAGCCGTGAGCCAGATCAGCGAGTTCATCAAAGGCGTGCCCGGTCTCGACGCCATTTTTTTTACCACCAACTATCTCGGCATTTACGGCATCGAAAGCGTGAAGGAACTGGGGATGAAGATCGGGGAGGACATTGCGCTGATCAGCTTTGACGATCACGATCTTTTCCGCCTGCACACGCCCGGCATCACCTGCGTGGCGCAGCCCATCCACGACATCGCGCGCAACGTGATACAGGTGCTCATGAACGAACTGAACCAGCATAACAACCAGATCAACCAGGTAGTGCTGCCCGCCACGCTCGTGAAGCGGGAAAGCTGCCGCAAAAGGGCGAAGACGGTGGCTTAAGAATATTTCACCGGGTAACATGGAAAGGGTGTATCGGAACTTCGATGCACCCTGTTTTTTTGCGCCGCATCCTCGAAATAAAGGAGGCCGGGCTTTGTTTTCAAGATATCGTTCCCGTGTCACAAAAAAAAGAGGCCGCATCTTACGCGGCCTCTCTTGTTCGTGCGGAACGGATCTATCGGCCCGTCCACCACACCGGCGTGGTGTAATTATTGGAAGCTTTTACCGCCTGGAAATTGGCGGGGTTGTTCAGTTCTTCGCTCGTCGGGTACACCGTTCTTTCCATCATCCTCACGTTGCTGGGCGATTTGCGTACGCGCGCGCCCAGCTCTTTTGTGAGACGGCGGGTGTCCGCCCACAGTTCGTAAGGTTTCAGCATGTTGTAATGAATGTACCGCTGGTCGTAGATCAGCCCGAGCTTTTCGTTGCCCACGGCCGCGTTGAATTCCGCCGTTTTCTGGTCGAGGAACGCGTTGATGTCCGCATCGGAGGGTTTGGTGGCTTTTGAAGCAGGAATGAACCCGAGGTAGGTTTTATTCCCGATCAGCGCGTTGATCTCGTAATAGATGTCGATGGATTCTTTGATCGCCGCGCGGTATTCGTCCGCAGCGGTAATGGTCAGATCGGGCCAGCGCAGCTTCGCTTCCGCCTTGAGCAAATGGATCTCGGAAGAAGTGATGACCTGGTAAGGCATCCCGAAATTCTGCTCGAAAGTGGAGCGGTTATAAAATGACGGGAAGGTGGCCGCGAGGTTGGAAGTGGTGATCTGGCTGGAAATGGCCGCTACGTCGTCCGCCTCGGTGGGCATGGCGGTATAGTTGCCGTCTTTGTCGGGCTGGAACAGCACAGGAATGCGCGGGTCGTCGTTAAAGCCGGGTTTGCGCATCAGGTTGAGCATGTTTTCCGGTACGAACAGGCGCGCGGTGAGTCTTTCGGAAATGGAACGGAAGATGAGGAATTCCATGGCGCGGTCCTGCTGGCGATCGACCAGCGTGATGGAAGTGGCCCTGTCTTTTGCATACACCCCGTCCGCCAGCACGTCCTGGATGGTGCTTTTCGCGAGGTCGGGCATCACGTTGGTGAGGCGCAGCGCCAGCCGCATGCGCAGGCTGTTGATAAACACGCGCCACATGTTGATGTCGCCGTTGAAATACACGTCGTTGGTCTTGAATTGCTGCTGGATAAAGCTGCTGTTGAGCGTGTAACCTTTCAGGTTATTGGAAATTTCCGCGAGGTGCTCCAGCATGGCCGGGTATATATCCGACTGTTTGTCGAACTCGGGGAAAAAATTGAGCGTCAGCCCCTGCATGGCGTTGAAATAAGGCACGTCGCCGCACACGTCGGTGAGCTGGTGGAAAATGTATTCCTTGATGGCGCCGCCCGTCCACATAAAGATCTCG
>CBINIO010000618.1:0-2693 GCA_966250725.1 uncultured Chitinophaga sp. | reverse complement strand
GGAAAACACCGCCGCCGCGCTGCTCACGCTGTGCTCCATCGCGATGAGCCGCCGCGATTTCAAAACAGCCAAAGACTATTTCCGCCGCGCGAAAGCGCAAAAACCCACGACCGACCAGATCGTGAGCCAGATCAAGGAAATGGACAAATATATCAGCCGCATGCCGGGGTGATCCGACGGGATGTTTGAGGTTATTTCGAAAGAGGCGGTCTTCAGGGACCGCCTTTTTTTATTGAGCTGTCCCGCACCTGGAGGCAGGAATGAATGGGTGATGCGCCCGTCAATCTCTTTTTCGCGAAGGTCGTACGGGTCTATATGGCGAGGCAGGAAATGACATTGCGCATATTATTCTCCGCAACGCCATTTTGAAATCAAATCTTCGCCAGCGCCTGCGCCAGGTCCGCTTTCAGGAAGCCGGCATCTTCCAGCCCCACATATATCCGCACCATCTTATGCTTCGGCTGGCCCGCGTCGAAGCCGCCTTCGGGCAGCGATGCGCACGCCGGGAAAATAAGCGATTCATGACCGCCCCAGCTTACCGCCATCAAAAAATGCTGCAGGGAGTTGCAGAACCGCTCCACCTGCGCTGCTTCCGTCACATTCAGCTGGATGGTGACAAGCCCCGCCGCGCCTTTCATTTGTTTTTGCGCCAACGCATACTGCGGGAAGCCCGGATCGAGCGGGTAAAATACTTTTTCTACCTGCGGCTGCTCCTTCAGCCACCGGCATATTTCCTGCGCGCTTTCCTGGCAGCGCTTCAGCCTTATTTCCAGCGTACGCAGGCCGCGCAGCAGCAGCCATGCGGAAAACGGCGCGATCACGCTGCCCACGCTCATAAACTCGGACACGAATATTTTACGCAGCATTTCCCGGCTGCCGGTAAGCACGCCGGCCACCGTGTCGCTATGACCGCTGATGAATTTCGTAGCGGATTGCAGGCAGAGATCGACGCCCATCAGGTGCGGCTGCTGATGAAGGGGCGTGCAGTAACTGTTATCGAGAATGGTGACGATGCCTTTCTTTTTTGCGAGGCGCGCAACGGCCTCGATGTCCTGCAATTCAAAGGTAAAGGTGTTGGGCGATTCGAGATAAATGAGGCGGGTATTGGGCTGCAGGGCGTTCTCGAAATTCTCCGCAAGCGTACCGTCCACGAACGTGGTGGTAACGCCAAAACGCGGCAGCAGCTGCCCGAAAAGATGAGCGGCCCAGCTGTACGGCTCCTGCACGCATACTACATGGTCGCCCTGCCGTACCTGCGAAAGCACCGCCACGAATATGGCGGCCGCGCCGCTGCCGAACACCAGCGCATCTTCCGCGCCGTCGAGCGCGGCGAGCTTCTTCCGGAGAATGTCCACCGTAGGATTGTTGCCGCGGCTATAGAGGAATCCTTTATACTCGTCCTGCAGCAGGTCGCGCATTTCCGCCACGGTCTTAAAAGCAAAGTTGCTGCTTTGCACGATCGGCGGGGCAATGGCGTTAAAATACAATTCCCTGTCTTCTCCCAACTGATTGATAATATAAGATAGATCCATAGTCTGAATGTATACCGTACGGTTTCATGCTTTTTTCCGCACAACGTACTTCATGAAAAAATAGATGGGCAGGCCCGCCACGAACCAGATCATTCCGCCCAGCGCCTGGCTCAGATCCGTGATAAAAATATTGACGGTCACGAAAAGATATACCGTGATAAAAAATACCGGTACGAGCGGGTAGAGTTTCATTTTGTAAATGCCCTGCCCGTCCAGGTGCGCCGTTTTTTTCCGCAGCACAAAGATAGTGGCTGCGGCGGAAGCCAGGCCGATCGAATCGAAGAGCATCACGTAACGGATGATGGTGTCGAAATTGCTCAGGAAATACAACAGGCCGATCACCAGCGCGGCAAACACGGTAAGCGCCACTTCCTGCACCTGCGTTTTGCTGTTCACCCTTTTGAAAATGGCCGGCAGCACGCCGTCTTCGGCCATCGCGTAATACATTCTCGGGTTCGACATCAGGTTCACGTTCGCATACCCCAGCACGGACAAAAATAACAGCACGCTCGTGATCTTAAAACCATATTCCCCAAAGAACGCGCCCGCCATCCGCGCGGCCAGCGCGTCGGTGGATTTCAGCTGCTCGAAGCCGATCACTTTTACATAGGCATAGTTCACCGTAACGTATAGCAGGAGGATGATGAGCACGCCCAGCAGGATCGCCTTCGGCATGTTCTTCGCCGGCTCCCGTACATCGCTGCCGAAATTGATGGTTTGCTGGTAGCCGCCATAGGTAAAAAAGACCGGCACCAGGGCGGCGCCGAAAATATACGCCCAGCTGTTGGAGGCCGCGGCCGGCGCCGTTGCGGAAGAAGGCGCCACGTTGCTGCTTAAATCGGCGAGACACAAAAACAGCACCAGCGTGATCTTGAACACCGTGAGCAAGTTCTGCCAGCTCGAGCTCATTCTGATGACGGTAAGTTTGATGAGATAAAGCACCGACATGCCCGCCATCCCCGTGAACAGCACGATCGAAATCGCCGTCCAGCGGCGCGCGCGCAGGATCGTTGCGCCGATGTTCACGAGGAACAGCACGGCGCCGGCCGCGATCACCCAGGGCCACGGCATCGGCGATTCTGTGAACGGCTTGCCGAGACTGTCGCGGAAGAACCAGAAGCTCACGAGCGTCACGACACCCGTAAGCAGGAGCAGTCCGAG
>CBINIO010000617.1:0-2694 GCA_966250725.1 uncultured Chitinophaga sp. | reverse complement strand
CGTTATTGGAAGTGTAACCAAACGATCCTGCTGTTTGGTTGCCACTGTCGTATTTCCAGAGCTTGTACAGCGTGCCGAAGCTGGTGGCAGGATTCTGGGCGGTAGTTGTTTGCCAGATGTAGGAGTCAACTTCCAGCGGCGTCTGCGCAGAACTGTTAAGGCCGCAAACCAGCGGGAGGGTCAAACAAAAGAATAGTTTTTTCATCGTAAAGGGATTTTTTCTCAAAGATATCCGTTACCCATACAATTCCAAATGTATATCATGCCTGTCATACCCCATCGCCATGATCTTCTGCTTCGCCTCGTCTATCATCGCTTTCCAGCCGCAGAGGAAAAAATTCGCCGGCCGGCGGTCTGCCAGCAGCTCCTCGTACACGGAATGCAAATAACCTTTCCTTCCCGTCCACGACGCATCGTTCTCCCTCGAAAGCGTGGGCAGGTAATGGAAGCCGGGCATTTCGGCTTCGAGCTTCCGCATTTCGTCCTTGTATAAAATATCCTTTTCGTAACGCACGCCGAATATCAGGTAGATGTTAGGATGCGGCAGCTGGTGCAGATGCAGGTGATGCACCATCGAGCGGAACGGCGCGATGCCGGTGCCGGTGCAGATGAGGAAAAGGTCTTTTTCAAGCGGTTCGGGAAGGGTGAATTTGCCCAGTGGCCCCTGTAACAGCAGCTCGCTGCCTTCGCGCACTTCATTGAACAGGTAAGTAGTGCCCGCGCCGCCTTCCAGCAGTACGATCACCAGCTCTATTTCCGGCGAGCCGTTGGGATGGCTCGCGATGGAATAGCTGCGCCAGCGTTTGTTCTTTTTTTCGTGGATCGGCAGGTCGAGGGTTACGAACTGCCCCGGCTTGAACTCAAAAGCGGCTTTTTCCGGAACGCGTATCCAGTACCTCCTTGTATTATACGTCTCATTCACAATCTTCGTTACCACGCCTGTGTACCATTGTTCGGACATGTATGAAGTATTTATGTAAAATGAATCGGACTTTTCCCGGATCTGACCACTGTTGACCTCAATTAAATTACGCAAAAAATTAACAATAACCCTCATCGCCTCAAAATCGCATCTGTCCAAAATGCATTATCTTTGCCATCTTCATGAATTTGCAGGGAGTTTTACAGTTATATGAACGCGACCCCCGCCTGAAATCACTGGCGGACGGGATCATATTGCCCGGCCCCCGCTATTTTCATCTCACCGGCCTCACCGGCAGCGCCGCGGCCTTTGTGGCGTCCGCCGCCTGGAACGCCACGAACAGCAACCACCTTTTTATTCTCAACGACAAAGAAGAAGCCGCATATTTTCACAACGATATAGAGCAGCTCACCCAGGCGCTGGATATCTTCTATTTCCCGGATTCCTTCAAAAAAACGGGACAGTTCCAGGAATTTAACAGCAGTCACAGCATGCTGCGCACGGAAGCGCTCATGAAGCTCACCGGCGGCAGCACGCACAAAAAAGTGCTGATCACCTACCCGGAAGCGCTGTATGAAAAGGTTGCCGGCAACACGGCTTACAACGCCAACATGCTGCACATCAAAACAGGCGAAACGCTGAAGGTGGACGCATTGCTGGAAAAGCTCGTCAGCTGGGGCTTCGAGCATTCCGACTTCGTGTACGGCCCCGGCCAGTACGCAGTGCGCGGCGGCATTCTCGACATTTACTCTTTCGGCAACGAAAAACCATACCGCATGGAGCTGTTTGGCGACGAGGTGGATTCCATCCGCCTGTTCGACCCCGAAACGCAGCTCAGCGAACGCAAGCTCATGCAGGTAACGCTCATCGCCAATATGGACACACGGGCCGTTACCCACCAGAAAATGAGCCTGCCCGGCTTCCTCCCCGAAAACACCGTAGTATGGGTCAAAGATCCCGCCTACGTACAGGGCGTGATCGGGCAGATGGAAGAGCGGCTGGCGGACTGGCTGCAAACCGGCAACAAAGTGCGGGTAGGCGAAGAGGAAGAAATGCAGCTGGGCCCGGAAGATTTCGAAACGGCCGAAAACCTCATGCAGCAGCTGCTCCGGCGCCCCTGCATCGTGTTCGGCCCGCATTTCAATTTTGCCGACGTGCCCGCTGGTGTGCAGGAGATCGCTTATCATACAGCGGAACAACCCGTTTTCAACCGCCAGTTCGACCTGCTGATCAAAGACCTCGGCAAACACAACAGCGAAAAATCCTCCATCTTCATTTTTGCCGAAAACCCGCGCCAGCTGGAACGTTTGCGCAGCATTTTCGAAGACCTGAAGGCGGAACTGCCTTTCTATCCCATCCCGGTCGCCATCAGCTCGGGCTTTATCGACAGCGACCTGAAAGCGGTGTGTTATACCGACCACCAGATCTTCCAGCGTTATCACAAGTACAAGGTGAAGCAGGCCTACAACAAAAACAAGGCGATCACCCTCAAAACGCTGAAGGAGCTGCAGCCCGGCGACTACGTGACCCACATCGATCATGGCGTGGGCGTGTACAGCGGCCTGCAGAAGATAGAGTCCGGCGGCAAGATGCAGGAAGCCATCCGCATCATTTACAAGAACAACGACCTGCTGTACGTGAACATCAACTCACTGCACAAGATCAGCAAATATACCGGCAAGGAAGGCGTGGCGCCGAAAGTGAACAAGCTCGGCAGCGACGCGTGGGAAAAGCTGAAGGAAAAAGCGAAGACCGAAGTAAAGGACATCGCC
>CBINIO010000616.1:0-2700 GCA_966250725.1 uncultured Chitinophaga sp. | reverse complement strand
CCGTCGTCCGGCGACTGTATTACAGCGGGGTAGCTGTATTCCCCTTCCTTTTCATTTTCCAGCGAAAATATGTTCTGCCACCTGATGCCGTCTTCCGACACGGCCACGTATAGGCGGCTTCTTCCTTCCCACCAGTAAGCGCCTGCCGGCAGCGGGTTGTAAACGATCACCTTTAAGCCGTTGGCCAGCGTCACGGCGTCGGTGCCCGCATTGGGATTGGGAAGCTCCGTGGCGCTCAGCGGCCCCCAGGTTTTGCCGTCGTCTTCCGACCAGGCCTGCACTACCGCGTTGTTTCGGCTGCGGCAGAGCAGCTGCAGCGAATCGTGGCCGTAACGGAGAATGCTGGGTTGTATCACGCCAAACGTGTCGTTGTCGATATGAATGCGCGACCAGTTGCGGCCGTTGCGGTCGGATCTTTCGAGATGGATATGCCAGGTGGTCGGGTTGGCGCTTTCCGTGCTGGAAGGATAAAGGATGTCGCCGCCGGCCAGCTGTAAAGGTTTGTTCTTGATCGGCCCCAGCATGCCGTCCGGCAGCTTTTCCGGTGCGCTCCAGGTTTTGCCGTTATTGGAAGAGCTCATCATCATGCCCCACCATTCCCGCGGGTTGGGCCCCACCTTGTAAAACAGGAACAGCTTGCCCCGCCTGGCTTTGAACAGCACCGGGTTCCAGCAGGGATACCGCAGCGTATCGTTGATCACGCCGTTGGCGATCTCTTTTGCCGGGCCCCATTTCCCGTTTTCGTTGAAGGAAATATAAATACCCACGTCCTTATTGCCTTCCTTTGTGCCGCCGAACCATGCGGCTGCGTATTTCCCCTTTCCCAGCGCCGCAATGGTAGATGCGTGGCAGGCGGCCGTGAGAGGCTGCTCCATGATCATGACCCTCTTTTGCAGCCGGGGAACGATGGGCCTGGACTGAGCGTTGGCGAACAGTACGGAACACAGCAGGGTGAGGCAAAACAGGCTTCGGCGCATAACTTTGATTTTAAAAAAAGCAACCTTGTGAAGGATGGCCCGCACAAGGTTGCTGATGAAGATAATAAAAATTTTTCTAGCATAAAAGTTGCAGCACGCTGCTGCCCGGCACCCATGAAGTGGTTTTGTTCGTTACCTGGAAAGCCGCCATCAGCTGGCCTTTGGGCAATTCCGTGGCGGTGTAGAAAAACCGGAGGTCGTTTTGTTTCAGTTGCAGCAGCTCTTTTACGGCGATCACCATGCCGGATTGTTTGCCGCCGGCGTCCGCGAACTTCCACTCCCGGATAATGCCGCCGTTTTCGTCACGTATGCTCAGCTTGCGGCCGGTGCCTATCTGCCCGCAATGACTGTAATGAAAGGTAAGCCGGTCGTTGATGTTCGATTTGTCCAGTTTCAGCAGCGAGAGTTTTACCGGCTCGCCCACATATTGTTCATGAATGAGCTGGTTGTTGAGATACACCTTGAGATGGTCGCGCCCGGCCAGAGCCTGTGTTGCGATGGCGAGAAGGCAGAAGGAGAGGAGGGCGGCCGCTTTTTTGAAAAAGGATGTGCGTTGCATATACGGTGTTTTTGGGTGAATGTTGACAGTACAAAACAACGCGATCGCCGCCACCCGGCATAATTGCTTTGACGTCCGGCGGGCTTTGCTTGACGTAATGTTCCTTCAGCCGTTCTCCTTCACGCGTGCCGCGGCGGTAACCGCCAGCAGGAAGTCGTACAAAGGCGTGTCGCCGGGCACTTCCAGCTTTTTGCGAAGCCGGTACCGGCTGGTTTCCACGCCTCTTACGGATATGCCGAGCGACTGTGCGATCTCTTTCGTGGTGAGGTTGATGCGCAGGTAGGCGCAGAGTTTCATATCGGTGGCGCTGAGGTCGGGGTAACGGGTTTTGAGGGTGGATAAAAAATTGTTGTGCACCTCGTCGAAATGTCGGGAGAATTGTTCCCAGTCTTCCGTGTCCTGCTCCGCTTCGTCAAACAGGCGCAGCACTTTTTTGAAGGGATAATGCGGCAGCGGCTCTATCTTTTTGATGGCGAGCAGCAGCTCTTCGCGGATGGTGAACAGCAGCTTTCCGCGCTGCAGCAGGTGCATGGTGGCGGTCGCCAGCTCTTTGTTCTTGAATTGGATGTCCGTGGCGAGCTTATCGTTTTGCAGCGAGATGAGCTGGTTTTCGCGTTGCTCTTTTTCATACTGGTGATGCAGGATCAGCTGCTCCTGTTCGCGCCGGTGCCGCTGCTGCTGTGCCGCGAATTCCCGTTTTTGCAGCAGATAGCCGCACCAGAGCAGCGCCATAATGACCGCAGCGTAAAGGCTTTTTGCCAATGCGGTAAGGTGCCAGGGCGGCTGGATGCGGAAAGCATAGGTGGCTGCGGGAGAAATATTGCCGAGGTGGTCGCGGGCTTTTACGGCAAAGGTGTAGCGGCCTTGGGGAAGATTGGTGTAATCTTTTTCCGTGCGCGGCGCCCATTCGCTCCATGCGGGATCAAAGCCTTCGAGACGGTAGCTGAATTCCATGTTGCCGCCGCGGCCGCAGGAGGGGGAGGCATATTCGAAGTGAAAACCCGCGTAAGCGGCGGGCAATGTTTTGAAGGCCGCGTCGCGGGAAGGAAGGAAGCCGCCGAAAAGCAGGCTGTCCCGGTCGCCGCGGGCGCTTACCTGGCTGATGATGACGCGCGGTTCTTTTTTGGGCTGGCGGTATTTTTTGTAATTGATATGGTACATGCC
>CBINIO010000615.1:0-2702 GCA_966250725.1 uncultured Chitinophaga sp. | reverse complement strand
CATCAGTACCGAATTGTACGTTAACGATGTAAAGGATGGACTTGCCAGAACATTTTATAAAACCGGAAAAACGAAAACTACTGTTCCATGGCTCAAAGGAAAAATGGAAGGTACCGCCTATGAGTACAGTCAGGATTCACTCGTGACTGGAATAAGTATTTACAAAGGTGGTATCCTGCAAAGTTTCGAAAAAATCAATCAGCGCGACGAAGCACAGCGCAAACAAGGGATATGGAAAGAGTTTTATGACAACATGGAAGTGAAGCGCGAGCAGAAATTTAATGATGACTCACTTGACGGCTATGTGAAAGATTATGATCCAAAAGGAAATCTGCTCGCAACTAAAAAGTTCAATAACGGAAAACGTATTCTGAACGCGCCGGAAATCGCTAATGTGGAGATCTACCGGGAAGTGTACGATGACAATACACTGAAATATGAAGGGGTTTACAGCGACAGTGTTCCTATTGGCACACATTACAAATACATCCAGAAACTGCGATGTGACAGCAGTTTATTTCTTAAAGAGGATTCTACCAGCCGCATACCGATTTATATTAACAAACTGGTTTGCAGAAATGTACCAGTACCCGATAGCGCCATTGAATATTTTGATGGCGTGGTGGTAGCCAGAGGCGCCGTGGACAGCATTCGGCAACGCATTGGGATTTGGAGCGAATATCATGCCACCGGGGAGTTCAAAGGCAGAGGTGTTTACAAAGAAGGTAACCGTACGGGCGATTGGGAATTTTTCTATGCCTCCGGAAAGCTTGAACAAAAGGGAAGGTACGATAAAAAAGGCAGGATGCAGGGTGTTTGGAAGTGGTTCTACGAAAGTGGAAAACTGTGGAGGGAAGAAAATTATTTGAACGGCAAACGAGAGGGGCAATTGACCGACTATGATGAAGAGGGGAAGATTATTTTACAGGGGAATTTTTCTGATAATCGCAAGGAAGGACTTTGGAATTACGAAAGCCCTGATTATCTTGAGGCCGGTAATTACAGCAACGACGAACCTGATAGTCTCTGGAAAAGTTGGTACATGCCCGGAAAGATCAAACGTTTTGAAGGGCGGTTTCAGGCAGGCGAGCCAGTCGGACTTCATATGGCATGGCACCCTACCGGGGAAAAGATGTATGTGGGAAGTTATATTAACGGGATGAAGGATGGCGATTGGAAATACTATGACGAGATGGGTTACAACTACCTGACGGTGACTTATAAAATGGATATAGAGGTGAAATGGCAGGGAGATAAAATACGTCCAACCTACGAAGAAGGCCTGAGAACTTATACTATCCGGATCGACGATAATAAAACACAAACCATTCGAAAATAGAAGAAGTAGTATATGGGTGAACGAGTCAAGCAAACGACCGGACCAGACCTGAAAACACTGGATGCGCTGCCCGTAGCCCTCGTCTTATTTGACAAAAAACAAATCGTATTTCTCAACCAGACAGCCTGCGATCTGCTTGGTTTTGCAAGGACAGGAAATAAACGACCGCAGAGGCAGTCTTTTGCAGATCTGGTTGTAACCACACAAAAGCCGGCCTTCAAAAAAAAGTTGGAGGAGTTCTCAAAAAGCAGAAAAAAGGTGCTTTCCTATAAACTTCAACTGGAAGCCGCGAAAAAACAACTACATGCCGGACTTGTTATTAACAAAGTGCAGCATGAAGGGAAATTACTTTTTCAGGCGAGCATCCAGGTAGTTTTTCCGCAAAATGAGTATGCTCTTGATCTAGTCAAAAAAATTGGGGCTTACAGCCAGGACGTGATCTTTCACCTCGAGTTTTTTCCTGTTCCTGCGATTCGTTTTATCAGTGATTCATCGCGCGAGTTGTTGGGCTACACCCCGGAACAGATATACAAAAATATGTCTTTGGTGGCGTCTGGTGTTCATCCGGAGGACATGAAATACGTGATCACATCCCCGAAAGACTACCTTCGTGCCTCCGTGAATAATAAGTTCCGGAAAGCAGTGGTCCGCTACACGAACAAAAAAAACCAGACCCGTTACATAGAAATAGTAGGCAATCCACTTTACGACGCTAAAAAAAAGATAAACGGCATGATCGGCAATATGCGCGATGTGACCGGTCGGGTGGATACCGGACAAGAACTGGTGGATACCAAAGAGAAGTTCGATCTGATCACCAACAATGGCAACGACATCATTGCATTTTATACATTTTTACCGGAGGAAAAATACCTTTACGTCAGTCCGAACATTAAGAAGATCCTTGGTTTTTCACCAAAACAGCTCCTTGCTGACAACATGTTCTTCAATAAGCGGGTGATCGGTTCCAAAGAATATTTCCTCAACACCGACCGACAACTTGTTGCTATTCAGAAGCAGAACATCCGGAAGAATTGCTACTACATTTTCAAAGTACTGAACAGCAGGGGAGAGGAGATATGGCTCGAAAGCAACTACTTTCCCATTATCAACGGGGACGGCAAAGTAGGGTTTTTTCTGAACATTCTGCGGGATGTGACTGAACAGCGCGAAAAGGAGATCGAAATACAAAACCAGTATATCAACTACCGGAACCTTCTGGATAATTCGCCAGCCGCTTACATCATTCATCAGCAGGGCGTTTGTCTGTACTGCAACAACGCCGTGCTGCAATTGCTCAGACTGCGCAACAAGAATCAGATACTCGGAAAGTTCATCATTGATTTTTTTAAGTCGTCAGACC
>CBINIO010000614.1:0-2708 GCA_966250725.1 uncultured Chitinophaga sp. | reverse complement strand
TGGTTACCAGCTCGGGCACGCTGAGGCCGGAGGACAATACTTTTGTTTTCAGCGCGGCAATGTCCTTTTCGTCGATCAGCGGATGATCTACGGCGGGAATGGGGTCTTGCCAGAGCAGGTCTTCCTGCGGCGCGTCCGGCCCGAGGTAACGCGAGCGGGGTCCCATATCGCGGTGCGTCAGTTTGAACCAGGCGCGTGCAAAGGCGTCCGCAAACGCTTCGGGGTCTTCCAGAAATTTCTTTGATATCTTCCCGTAAACGGGATCGAAACGTAGAGAAAGATCGGTGGTGAGCATGGTAGGCAGCCGTTTTTTTGAAGTGTCAAACGCATCGGGGATAATTTCATCCGCATTTTTCGCCACCCACTGATGCGCGCCGGCGGGGCTTTTCGTCAGCTCCCATTCAAAGCCGAAAAGATTCTCGAAGAAATTGTTGCTCCATTTGGTGGGCGTTTTTGTCCAGGTCACTTCCAGGCCGCTGGTGATCGTATCCGCGCCGCTACCGGTACCAAAACTGTTATGCCAGCCAAGGCCCTGCATTTCCAGCCCCGCTGCTTCCGGCTCCTTGCCTACATGCGTGGCGGGCGCGGCGCCATGGGTTTTGCCAAAACTGTGCCCGCCTGCGATAAGCGCCACCGTTTCTTCGTCGTTCATCGCCATGCGGCCGAAAGTGTCGCGTATATCTTTTGCCGCCGCAATGGGATCGGGATTGCCGTCGGGCCCTTCGGGGTTCACGTATATCAGCCCCATCTGCACGGCGGCTAGTGGATTCTCGAGGTTGCGGGAATGAATGTGCCCGTCCGCATCATCGTCAGAGGACACTACGCCGTGTTCTTTGGGTACGCCGGGCGAGCCGTCGGCATAACGTACGTCGCCGCCGAGCCAGGTGGTTTCCGCGCCCCAGTACACGTCTTCGTCGGGTTCCCAGGCATCCGCCCTTCCGCCGGCGAAGCCGAACGTTTTAAAGCCCATGGATTCGAGCGCCACGTTGCCCGTGAGGATGAGGAGGTCGGCCCATGAGATCTTGTTGCCGTATTTCTGTTTGATCGGCCAGAGCAGCCTGCGGGCTTTGTCGAGACTTACGTTATCCGGCCAGCTGTTCAGCGGCGCAAAACGCTGCTGCCCCGAGCCCGCGCCGCCGCGGCCGTCGCCGATGCGGTAAGTGCCCGCGCTGTGCCAGGCCATGCGGATAAAAAGGGGGCCGTAATGCCCGAAGTCCGCGGGCCACCAGCTTTGCGAGTCGGTCATGAGCGCATGAAGATCTTTTTTCACCGCTTCCAGGTCGAGGCTTTTAAATGCTTCGGCATAATTAAAGGACTCGCCCAGGGGGTTGGATAACGACGAGTGCTGGCGCAGGATACTTAGCTTTAGCTGGTTGGGCCACCAGTCGCGATTCCTGGTGCCGCCGCCGCCAACATTGTGTTTCAGGCTGCCGTTGTGGAACGGGCATTTGCTGATGTCGTTAGATTCTGTTCCCATGTTAATTAGTTTATTGATATTGGAAAAACGCTTTGCCGCACCTTGTGGTTGTGCAGGCAGGTAAAATTATCCTTTTGAACCAATAATCAGAATCTATTGATTCTATATTTTGATAAGTAAAATCTATTCTTGTAAAAATTCGATAGAAGACGGGCGGTCGTAATGATAACTGAAAGAATGCTCGAAGAGCAGCCGTGCCAGCAGGGTCTTTATTTCGGAAACGTCCGCATGCCCTCCCAATGAAAATGAATGTTCCATCATGCCCTTCTCCCCATTCTCAATAAACCCAAGCCGTGGCATCGCCCGCCAGTCCAGATCTACTTCGTACCTTGTTTTCTCGTCCGATGGGATCGTGATCAGCAACGTTGCCGGGGCGCTAAGGGTGCATGTTACAAAGAAGCCTGCTTTTTTTATCAAATGCAGCCTGAAGCCCGCGTTCTTCCCTTCGATCAGATCGTATAATGCGTCCGTCAACGCGTTCTCATCCGGGTTTACCCAGGCGGACTGTTCTTCCAGCGTCCTTAACTGCGACTGAAGATTGGCATAATCGTTCTCCAGCCAGTCCGATAGCATAGAGATCTGCCCGTGCCTTCTCCGGTTGATGCCGATCATCTGCTTCACCCATCGTTTCTCCCGGAAATTCGGGTCCCTGAAATGATACAGCTTTTCCAGCACGGCCTTTACGCGGAATAATCCCGTCTGACATTGATGCGCCCACCGGTAGTCGGTTTCTTCCAATGCTTCTTTTATAAATCCTTCCAGCGTGTTCTTCTCGGATTCATACGCGGCGATGAGCTCGTCCAGTTCGGAAGTGTTCAATACAATGTAGATTTTTGGGGAGTTAACAAAGATCCATTAATTTTTTATCTGCGACAGGTACCAGTCGTTCATTTCCTTGTAAACGTCCGCTTCCCTGACCTCATCATTCAGTACCTGGTCATAGCTCATTCCTTTTACGTCCACCAGGTATTCTATCAGCACCCTTCCCCTGAAATAGATCATTGGGTCTGAATGACCGGGCTTCAGCTCCACCCATGCCGACTTTTTCGCTACATGGTCTTTCAGGATTTCGATCGTTTCGGTGAACCGGTAACCCGGAGCGGCCATATCATCCCTGTACGCGATATACTCCGGGTATCCTTCAAGCTTCCATAAAGGCGGGTGTTTCAGGGGATTGAATTTTAAAAAGCCATACCGGTTCAGCTGGAGGCAATGCACTATTTCATGCGCG
>CBINIO010000613.1:0-2726 GCA_966250725.1 uncultured Chitinophaga sp. | reverse complement strand
AGCAATTAAATGCTGAAGCGCATCGGTCGCCCTTTTGCTGAACGCGGGAAATCCGTCATTTAAAAATTCGGGGCTTTTCCAGCCTTTGGCAGGCACCATAACACCGTCTATGTCCAGGAAGATTAGCATTGCAGTGCGAAATTACATATTATTCCAGCATTTCCGTCAGCCGGTCAATCGGTATATCATTATAATCCGCATCCTGCCGGTTCAGGAGGTCGATCCTTTCCGGCATGTCCCAATCGTTCTTGTCAAATTTTACTGATTCCCAGTTTATTGCTACTGTCGCGGCAGTGCTTGAGGACAATGTTGTTTCAATTTCATATTTAGCCAGCCGTGAGGCCAGATACCTGTGATGGCCGTCGCAAATCAAACTATTTACTATTTTGATTTCCCTAAATCTGATCCCTGCTAACATTTTCCTGTAGATTCTGTTGATGATCGGCACGCATAGTTTTGGCTGAGTACAATGCAAGTCAAATTTATTTTCTGAAACAAACGTCCGAACAATTTCCTTTGTGATGTTTCTCAAAATATTTTGCTTTAGACGCCAAATATATTTTACAAAGGGAAGCGACAACAACATCCAGCTTAAAAGATATGCACATATTTGCAGCCGAGGATCTAATTCTCCAACCCCCTGCTCTTCAGCAAAAACTTCACTTCAGGCGCACGCAAACGGAATGCCTTGTACAGCTCCATCGGTTCCGCCGTACCGCCCTTCTCCAGGATATTGGTACGGAATGATTTTGCAGTGGCAGGATCGAAGATATCCCCGGTTTCTTTGAAGGCGGCGAACGCATCGTTGTCCAGCACTTCAGACCAGATATAGCTGTAATACCCCGCGGAATAACCGCCGGCGAAAATATGCTGGAAATACGTGCTGCGGTATCGCGGCGCGATCTGCGGGATGAGGCCCAGTGAATCCATTTGCTGCTTTTCAAAAGCCGGCACATCTATTTTGCTGCCTGCCGGCAGCGTGTGGTAACGCATGTCCAGCAGCGAGGCCGCGAGATATTCCACGGTGGCGAAGCCCTGGTTGAATTTGGACGCTTCTTTCATTTTGGAGACCAGTGTATCGGGCACGATCTCGCCGGTTTCATAATGTTTGGCGTACATCTTCAGCACCTCCGGCTCAAACGCCCAGTGCTCCATGATCTGCGAGGGCAGCTCCACGAAGTCGCGCGGAACGGAAGTGCCTGAAAGCGTTTCGTACCGTACGTTGGACAGCAAGCCATGCAGCGCGTGGCCGAACTCGTGGAAGAACGTCTCCACCTCGTCCGGCGTAAGCAGCGCGGGCTGGTTGCCGGCGGGCTTGCTGAAGTTGCACACGATGGACACTACCGGCGCAACGCGCCCGCTTTTTTCGAGGGACTGCTTGCGGTAGGAGGTCATCCATGCGCCGCCGCGTTTGGACGCACGCGGGAAAAAGTCCATATAGATCACGCCGATGTGCCGTCCGTCCGCTTCTTTTACTTCGTAAGCGGTCACGTCTTCGTGGTATACGGGAATATCTTTCAGCTGCGTGAACGTGATGCCGTACAATTTTTTTGCCGTGGCGAAAATGCCTTCGCGCACATTTTCCAGCTTGAAGTAGGGCCGCAGGGCTTCGGCGTCGTAGTTGTATTTTTCCTTTCTTACCTTATCGGCGTAGTAGAACCAGTCCCAGCCTTCGAGCTGTTCTTTGCGGCCTTCGCGGTCCATCATCTTTTGCATTTCGGCGGCTTCGTTTCGGGCGACGGGCAATGCGGCGTTCCAAAGCTTGGTCAGCAGTTTGTTTGCCTGGGCGGGCGTTTTAGCCATGTTTTCTTCCAGCACAAAATCCGCGTGCGAGGCATAACCCAGCAGCGCGGCCTTTTCAGCGCGCAATGCGGCAAGCTTTGAAACGATCTCCGTATTGTCG
This sequence comes from uncultured Chitinophaga sp., assembly GCA_966250725.1. Lineage (GTDB taxonomy): Bacteria > Bacteroidota > Bacteroidia > Chitinophagales > Chitinophagaceae > Chitinophaga. The sequence goes on along the minus strand of CBINIO010000613.1, from coordinate 823 downwards.
TTCTCGTTCTTGTGATTGCCGCGGTTGGTGTAGGCTTTGTACATTTTTTCGCGAAGGGCGCGGTTTTGCGCGTATTGGAGGAAAGGCATCACGCTGGCGTTGTGCAGGGTGATGCGCCATTTGCCTTCATGGCCGGCTTCTTTTGCGGACGCTGCCGCTGCGGCTATGATGGAAGCGGGAAGGCCCGCCAGGTCTTCCTGCCTGTCCACGATCATTTCAAAACCGTTCGTTTCGGCGAGCAGGTTCTGCCCGAATTTGACGGTGAGCAGCGACAGCTCTTTGTTGATGCCGCGGAGCTGTGTCTGCTGCGCTTCGCTGAGCTTTGCGCCGCTGCGGACGAATGCTTTGTAGGTCTTTTCGAGCAGGCGGTTTTGTTCTTTCGTCAGCCCGGCTTTGGTGCGCTGAGCGTAGACGGTCTTTACGCGGGCGAACAGCTGCGGGTTGAGATAAATATCATCGCTGTGTTGTGCCATCCGCGGCGCGATCTGCCGGCTCAGGGCCTCCAGCTCGGGGCTGGTGTTGGCGGAGGTGAGGTTGAAGAATACCGTGGCGGCCTTTTGCAATTGCTGGCCGCTTTGCTCCAATGCCGCGATGGTGTTGTCGAAGCCGGGTGCGCTTTTTTGCGTGGTGATGGCTTTGATCTTTTCCTGCTGCAGCTGCATGCCCGCTTCGAACGCGGGCAGGAAGTGCGCGGGTTGAATCTCCGCAAAGGGCGGCACATTAAAATGGGTGACGTACGGCTGCAATAACGGGTTGTTGTCTGCCGGCGCCTGACCGGATACGGTGCTTGCTGTTGTCATGCTGATGGCTGCTATCAGGTTGC
>CBINIO010000612.1:0-2728 GCA_966250725.1 uncultured Chitinophaga sp. | reverse complement strand
TTTCGGGGTGTTCCTCGATGGCGGCGACCAGGAAATACTGCTGCCCAAACGGTATGTGCCCCGCGGCGCCCGCCCCGGCGACGAAGTGGAAGTATTCCTTTACCACGATTCCGAGAACCGCCTCATCGCCACCACCGATAAGCCTTTTGGCGTCGTGGGCGACATCGTGAGCCTCAAAGCGGTGAGCACCACGCCGCAGGGCGCTTTCCTCGACTGGGGCCTGATGAAAGATCTCTTCGTGCCCAAATCGCAACAGTATTCCACCATGATCAAAGGACAGGAATACCTCGTGCGCATTTACCTCGACGAGCTTACCGGCCGCGTGGCCGCCACCGAAAAGATCGATCAGTACCTCAGCAACGAAGACCTGACCGTAAAAGAAAAGGACGTGGTGGACCTCGTGGTGTACCGCCGCACGGACATCGGTTTCGTTTGCATCATCAATAACCGCCACACCGGCATCCTGCATTACGGCGACCAGTTCAAACCCATGGACATCGGCGACCGCTTCAAAGGTTTTGTAAAAGCGGTGAAGGAAGGCAATAAGGTGGACGTGGTGGCGGGGCAGTCCGGCTACAAAAAAGTGGAGGACGAATCCGAAAAGATCCTGCGGCTGCTGCGCGAGCACGACGGTTACCTGCCTTACCACGACAAATCCGACCCTGAGGAGATCTACGCGTTTTTCGGCATGAGCAAAAAAACGTTCAAGATGACGACCGGCAGCTTGTACAAACAACAAAAGATCGCTTTCACCAAAACCGGCATCCAGCTGGTGGAAGGTGCATAACAACACGGATTATGAAAGATTTCAAACAGCATTTTGTGATACCCGCGCCTCCGGAAGAAGTGTACCGCGCGCTCACGTACGCGCCCACCATCCAGCTGTGGACGGGGGACAAGGCGGAAATGAGCGCCGAGCCCGGCACTGAATTTTCGCTTTGGGACGGCAGCATTTCCGGCCGCAACATCGAGTTCGAGGAAGGCCGGAAGATCGTGCAGGAATGGTATTTCGGCGAGCAGGAAACGCCTTCCATCGTCACCATCATCCTGCACCCGCACAAAAAAGGCACCTCGGCGGAGCTGCGGCATACCAACATACCCGACGGGGATTTTGAAGATATTACGGAAGGCTGGAAGGACGCGTATTTCGGTTCGCTGATAGATTTTTACGAAGAATGAAACTGGAACCAGTTCCATCCGCCCTTTGAAAAGACAGAATGAACGGATGAAATGACCATTCCATCCGCCCCTTTGACAAGACAGAATGAACGGATGAAATGACCATTCCATCCGACCTTTGAAAAGACAGAATGAACGGATGAAAACCGCCACCATCACCGAACTGAAAAAAGAGCTGGCCGCCGTGCCGCATGCGCAGCTGGTGGAGCTTTGCCTCCGGCTCGCCAAATACAAAAAGGAAAGCAAGGAGCTGCTCACCTATCTTTTGTTCGAAGCGCACAGCCTCGACGGGTACATCGCGTCCGTGAAAGAATTTATCGCGCTGGAATTCGATTCGTTGTCCACCACCCACCTGTACCATTCCAGGAAAACTTTGCGAAAAATTCTTCGCATCACGAACAAACATATTAGATTTACCGGGTCAAAACAGGCTGAAACGGAACTGCTGCTTTTTTTCTGCCAGAAAATGCGGCGCAGCGGCTTGAAGATCGGCGCGAGCGTACAGCTTGCCAATCTTTACCAGCAACAGCTGCGCAAGATCGAAAAAGCGATAGAAAGCCAGCACGAAGATCTGCAGTTCGATTACCGTAAACAGCTCGATGCATTAACTTATATCTAATTTTACGCAACGTATGATCACCCGCAGAAATTTCCTCGAGATGTCCCTGAAGGGCATCGTGCTCATCGGCGCAGGCAATACCCTGCAATCCTTTGCCCCCGCAGGTTTCACGCTTCCCGCCAAAAAGAAGGTGAAGTTCCGTTTTGCGCTCGCGTCCGACGGGCATTACGGCCAGCCGAAAACGCCTTATTACGAGAACCATCAGCGGATGGTGAAATGGTTCAACAAGGAAAAGAAAGGCCGCGGGCTGGACATGGCGGTGATCAACGGCGACCTTTTTCACAACGATCCCAAGTTCCTGCCGGACGTAAAGGCCACCTGGAACAAGCTCGCCATGCCTTACGTCGTGTCCCACGGCAACCACGACCAGATACCCGAGCCCGAATGGCTCAAAACCTTCGGCACCGCCTGGCATCATGATTTTGAAAAGGAGGACTGCGGCTTCATCGTGCTCAACACGGCGGACGTGGAAGGAAAATATATCTGTCCCGACCTGGACTGGACAAAGGCCCGGCTGGACATGTACAAGAACAAAAAACACCTGTTCGTGATCATGCACATCACGCCGGTGAAGTGGACGGAGCACGGCATCGACTGCCCCGAGCTGGTGGAGATGTTCAGCCGGCAGGCCAACCTGAAAGCCGTATTCCACGGGCACGACCATGCGGAGGACGGCATGAAGGAAAAGACCGGCAAACACTATTTCTTCGACAGCCATATCGCCGGCAGCTGGGGCACGAAATATTACGGCTACCGCGTGGTGGAAGTGCTGGAAGACGGCGAGATCCTTTGCTACCAGGTGAACCCGGACCTGAAAGAACCGGTGAACAGTAATCTTTTATCGGAAACTGGGTCAATTTTGACAAAATAAAGGGGGTGAAGGATTTCCTTTATACCTTATGCGCATAAGTTTACACGAGATATGAAATA
>CBINIO010000611.1:0-2735 GCA_966250725.1 uncultured Chitinophaga sp. | reverse complement strand
GCATGAAAACGGACGCCATAAAAACGGGAAGCGACGGCGGCGATGTCGGCAACGGGCACTTTATGGAAATAATAAATGCCGTCCATCCACGCGGTCACTTCTTCCTCGTCGAATGCGGCGGTGTGAAATCCATTGGCGGAATATTCGGCCTGCAGGCCAGGTTTGAGAAGAAGCTGCTTCCCGCCGCGGCTTTGCAGCTGCACGCTGCCTTCCACGAGCGCGGTGCGTTCGGCGCCCGCCTGGTAGGTATTGATATTGAAGGAAGTGCCCAGCACGCGCACTTCCGTTTGCGGCGTGTGTACGATAAACGGGCGCTGCGCGTCTCTGGCTACTTTGAAAAACGCCTCGCCTTCCACGTGCACTTCGCGGGCGGCGCCGCTGAAGGCAAACGGGAAACGCAGGCTGCTGGAAGCGTTGAGCCATACTTCCGTTCCGTCCGCCAGCTTCATTTTATAGGTCCCGCCCGCGGGTACGCGCAAAGTGCCGGTGGAAGTATCGGCGCTCTGGTAAGCCAGCGTGCCGTTGGTATTGTGTAATGTGGCCTGTTGCAGGGAAATGGTCTGCGTGCTGTCGCTGTTCAGCGTAACGGTTTGCCCGTTAGCCAGCACCAGGTTCACCGCGGAATCCGGCAATTCGGGCAGCTGCGCCGTTTGCCCCGTATTGTTTTGCGGCTCCCATAGCAGGATGCCGCCGGTAACGGCGATACCCGTCAATAACGCAGCTGCGGCGTACCACATCCGGCGAACGCCGCCACGGCCCGCCTTCCGGCTTTTCATCTCGGCCAGCGCTCCGTCCGCGGAAAGCTCTTTCGCGAACGCTTCCGTGCGCCGCGCGCGCTCCCCTTCCGAAAGCGAAGCCCATACCGCCCTGAAATGCCCGTCTTCCTTCAGCTTCGTTTCAATATAAGTTTCCTCCTCAGGCGTGAGCGTGCCGGAAAGATGTTGTATGTATAACTGGAATATTTGTTCGTTCTCTTTCATGTTACCGGGTTAACAAGTTAGTATTTTTTAGGTTGCACGGTGCTGCGCAATAGTTTCAGGCCGCGTTTCAGGTGGGTTTTGAAGGAATTGAGGCTGATGCCCATTTCTTCCGCGGCTTCCTGGTAACGTTTCCCCTGCATATATATCATCTGTATCGCCACGCGTTTCTGACCGGTGATGCTGTCCAGCGAAGAATGCAGCTGCTTGTAATAATCCTGCGGCGCCTCGGGCTCGTCGTGCCCTCCGGCGTCGTGCAGGTTAAAAAACGCCTCGTGATGGTCCAGCCGGATGCGTTGTTTTTTCAAATGGTTCAGGCAGCGGTTGCGCACTGCCGTATGCAGGTAGCCTTTTACATCGCCCTCGAAGTTGTGGTACAGCTTTTTGTCCCAGATGTCCATAAAAAAGGTCTGCACAAGGTCTTTCGCTTCCTGCTCCTGTTGCAGGAACCAGTAGGCGTTGATGCAAAGCATTTTATAATACTTCTCGAAAAGTGCTTCAAAAGCGGATTCATCCCCTTCTTTCAGGCGGTCCAATAAAAGAGTGTCCGGAGAATGGTTCATTGGCTTACATTCTTTACCGTGGTTTACGTGGCTGTGCAACAGTAGCGGATTGCACTAAAAAAAACTGGTCTGGCTGATTGATTGACGGCGTTAAGATAGTCATTTATTTGAATTTCCTAATGGGCGCTATCCGGCTTCTTGCGCCCGATGGGTATGCCCACGCCGGCGAGCAGCTGCCTGTTCTGCCCGTTCAGCGCGGATTTCCCGTTATATATATTAAAAAGACCCATATTGTATTGCAGGTTCAGCCGCAGCCCTTCGCCTTTCATCAACGTGTATTGCAGGTCGAAGCTCAGCCCGGCGTCCACCAGCTTTATGTAATCCCGCACGTTGTAGCCGTAGCTCAGCTCGCCGCCGCTGACGCTTCGCGAAAAGTTGTCACGCGCGTGGAACTTCCCCGCCAGCTGCGGCCCCAGCGCCAGCGCGAACGAAGGCGTGATGTTGTAACGCAGCAGCGGCGAAATGGTGATATAGGTCAGCGAACGGTTCAGATCGGCGCCCACCAGCGCGGAATCGCCCGGCTGCACGAGCCGCTCGCTGTAATTCAGCTGCCTGGCGCCTTTCGGGCTTTTCATGATGATGTACATGCAAAGGTCGAGCTTCGGCTTGAGCCTGAAGGAGGTGTAAGCGCCCACGGCAAGCCCGATCTTCGGCTGCTGCCCGTCGCCATGCGTGATCCAGCTGCCGGAGGCGCCGAGATAGATGCCCAGCTTGATGTTGTCGTTCCTGATCTTTCCGCCGAACATCAGCGCGATCAGCGCCTGCGCGTTCACCGTATGTACGATGGCGCATAACAGGCCGCAAAGAAAAAAGCGTTTCATGTTTTTCATAATGCATTGCGTTTATTTCGTCCAGGCGTTGCCGAACTGTATATAGAACCCGTACTGCTCGGGACCGCGGGCGATATCCGCGCCCATGTACAGCCCCAGCTTGCGCGCGAGCTTGTACCGGAATCCCGTTCCGAAATTGTATACCCACTGGCTGCTGCCAAAGTCGCTGTAATGATCGAATGCCTTGCCCGCGCCGCCGAAAAAAACGGCGCTCCAACGCTGCGTGAAATTCCATCGCTGCTCGGTTTCGGCCAGCACGTTCGTTTTCCCCTGGTAGCGCCCTCTCGGGATGCCCCGCAGGTCGACGGAGGGCAGGAAGTAGATCGGCGCGTCGCCCAGCATCTGCTGTATATCGCCGCGGAGAC
>CBINIO010000610.1:0-2737 GCA_966250725.1 uncultured Chitinophaga sp. | reverse complement strand
TGGAGTACGAAAGAGAACATTTCACCGGCGCTTCAGGCGGCACTTTTTATAACGGCGATGCGCTGCCCGCTGAATTTTACGGCAACATTTTCACCGGCGAAGTAGCCGGCAACCTCGTGCACCGCGACATCCTCGTTTCTTCCCCCGACAGCGTTCACTTCACCGCCAAGCGCGCCGGGGGCGAGGCAAAACGCGAGTTCATCTACTCCGAAGACAACTGGTTCCGCCCCGTCAACTTCGCCACCGGCCCCGACGGTTATCTCTACGTGCTCGACTATTACCGACAGCATATCGAAACGCCCGTATCCATCCCCGATGATCTTAAAGCCGGGATGGACTTCTACAACGGCGCCGACAAAGGCCGCATCTACCGCGTGATGCCGGCGAACGGCCACTACAAGGCCGCATCGCCCAAACTCAGCGCCATGGCAAACGACAGCCTGGCGCAGCTTTTCGCGCATCCCAACCAATGGTATGCCCAACAGGCGCACCGCCTGCTCGTAGAACGACAGGACAAATCCGCGATCCCCGCCGTCAGACAAATGCTCTCGCACCCCGACCCGCGTGCGCGCGTGCATGCCCTTTACGTGCTTGAAGCCCTCGACGCGCTGGACGCATCCATCCTGACAAAAGCCCTCGCGGACAGCTCCGCGAACGTGCAGGAACACGCCGTGGCGCTCGCCGAAAATTTCCCCGCCTGCCTGCCAGGCCTGCTGGCGCTGGTAAAAAACAGTCCCGCAAAACTTACGCTGCAAACCGTGCTGAGCCTCGGCCAATTCTCCGATGCCCGTGTAACGGACGCTTTTGTGCAGGCGCTTTCCCGCTATGGCGGCAATCCATACATACAAATGGCCGTGCTGAGCGCTGAAGCAGGTTCCACGCCCGGCATGCTCACGGCGTTGTTAAAAAGCGGTATCGCGAAAGACACGGTGCTGCTGGCCAATGATTTTATCCACGACCTGTCCTATTGCATCGGTTCAAGGAACGACGCAAAACAGGTGGCGGCATATTTCACGCTGCTGGAGCAGGAAGCGATGCAAACCGGCAGCCGGAGATCGTTGGCAGTAAAGGGTCTGCTCGGCGGCATGGAAAGGTCGGCAAAAAGCTCCGCTGCATTGAAAGCGGCGTTAAAAGCCTTCCGCCCCAAACTAAAATCCATCACGCCGCAAACTGTTGCGGAGTTAAAAATCTTAGTGTCCACCACAAAATAAATGACCATGAATACGCGCAGGGAATTTATCAAACATGCTTTCGGGGCAAGCGGCATGTTGCTGGGCGGTATGTTCATCTCCAGCTGCGGCGGCGGGCAAAAACCGGCGGATAAAAAACAGCCCGCTTCCTGCAGCGATCTTTCCGGGGTCAGCGAGGAAGAAAAAGAGAAACGGAAAAAGCTCGGTTACGTGGAAGAAACACCGATCCCCGACAGCAAATGCGGGAACTGCAAATTATATCTTCCCCCCGGCGACGACGAAGCCTGCGGCAGCTGCTCGCTGTTCAAAGGGCCGGTGGAAGAGAACGGGTATTGCACTTATTACGCGCCGCTTTCGTAGGCCAAATGCAACGGCTTTATTTGAAAACGTGCGAAAGATAATCCTGCAATACCACGGCCTGGTTGTGCGCCTCGTCTTTCGCGGAGTACACCAGCGTGATCGTTTTTTCGTGCTGATGCGCGCGAACGAAGCTGTCAACGGCGGGGTTGCTCTTTAATTCGTTTTTATACTTCTGCCGGAATTCCTTCCACCGTTCGGGATCGTGCCCGAACCATCTGCGCAGTTCATTGCTTGGCGCAAGGTCTTTCGCCCATTCATCCACCGCCGCGTTTTCCTTTTTTACGCCGCGCGGCCAAAGGCGGTCCACCAGCACCCTGAAGCCGTCCGTTTTCGCATGCGGCTCGTATGCACGTTTGATGTGTATAGCGGGTTTCATAACAGGAAGTTAACTAAAAAACCCCGGAAAGCTACGCTTGTCCGGGGTTTACTGATATGTTCCGGTCTATTTGTCCGGTATCTCCGCCAGCATCATGTCGCGCAGCTCTTTGGTGAACCCCGTGCCGTCAGTAATGCTCCACACCATTCCCTGCACAATGCTGGTGACCTCCAAGAATTCATCTTCGTCGGTATACTCGTTCTTATTTACTTTTTTATTGCTCAGGAGGCCGATCAGCTCCCGCATCAATGGACTGCTCGCCACTGGGCCAAGTGTATACGTCTGGTCGGAGGAGCTGCCGTGCTTGTCGCTGTTGATACAGTACGAAGCAAGGCTCACGCGGGTGATCTTCTTTGCTTTCAGCAATACTTTCGCCTCCTGGACGAGCATGCCGTGCTGGTCTTCCTCCGCATTGTCCGCCAGTATTACAAGCCCTGCCGGCAGTATGATGGTGGTATCTTTTGTTTTGTCGCTGCGCAGGCCGATGCACACGGTCACATGATAGCCGCTGCCGACGATGTAAGTGGAATCGCAATAGTAGCCGTAGATGGCGCCGCTCAGCGTAATGCCGGCGGGGAGCACGTACTGCTCGCCTTCGGGGGTGCCGGTGTTTCCGCCCATGCCGGGGATCTTTCCTGCCTGTTCAGTGGGTTTGTTATCGTCCGATTTGCCTTTTTTACAGGCGTTAAAGGTCAACGCCAGGCATACGGCGGCCGTTAACAACACAAGAGAATGCCTCATTTTCATTTTTGGTTTTTGGGTTAGTCAGGATGTTTTGGGTAACATGATCTCTGCGGGGGCAAAGATAAGG
>CBINIO010000609.1:0-2744 GCA_966250725.1 uncultured Chitinophaga sp. | reverse complement strand
GTCGTAATCCGGTTGAACTACTCGCAGCCGCGGCGCGAAAACCTTTACAGCACCGGCCTCTACGCCGTCGCCGGGGAATATATCGAAGTAAGTCTGCCAAAAGAGCTGCTGGACAAAAGCATCGGCATACAGATCGGCTGCCATTCGGACAACCTGAACCAATGGGTGGCGGGCAAGGAAGACTGGCGGAGAATGCCGCGTATCGTGCGCAAGGACAAGCTGACCAAAACCACCACCCGCATCGCCAGCCCCTTTGGCGGTCTTATTTACGTGACCACTTCGCCGCTTGCTGAATCATGGAGCGGGGAGCTGAAGATCGGCCGCGCGGTGGAAGCGCCGCTGTACATTGCCGGCAAAACCACGCCCGAAGAATGGAAAGAGCAGCTCAAGAACAACAAAGCGCCCTGGGGCGAGCTGGCTACGGACAAAGTAATTCTGACCGTCCCCGATTCCGTGCTGCAAAAAGTGGAAGATCCGGCTTACGTGATGCGGCTCTGGGACCTGATCGTTGGCGGGGAAATGGAGCTGGCGCAGATCCCGCAGCCTTTTTACCGGCCGCAGCGGATGGTGATAGACGAGCATATCGGCGGCGGGTTCATGCACAGCGGTTATCCCATCATGATCCATCATTCGCCCAGCCGCAAGCTGCTGAGCGCGGACGTGATCGCCGATCCGCTGAAGCTCATGACAGGCAGCAAAGGCGGCGCCAACTGGGGCTTTTTCCATGAGATCGGGCATAATATGCAGAATCTCGACTGGGTATTTGGCGGCACCACCGAAGTAAGCTGCAATTTCTTTTCGCTGTATATGTTCGACCGGCTGCTGGGCGGCCGCGATGATGCGCACACCGGCATTTCCAACAAGGAAACGCAGAACGCGATGAAAAAATATTTTAAGGAAGGCGCTTCTTACGACACCTGGAAAAAGGATCCCTTCCTGGACCTGATCATGTTCCGCCAGTTGCAGGAAGCGTTTGGCTGGGAGACGTTCAAATCGTTCTTCCGCGAATACCAGGCGCTGGCCGCGAAAGACATCACCGGCAAATACGCGAGATCGGACGAACAGAAGCGCGACCTCTGGGCCCGCACTTTTTCAAAGGTAAGCGGCCGCAACGTGGCGCCTTTCTTCGAGAAATGGGGCATTCCTATCAGCGCGAACGTACAGCAGGAGCTGAGCAGCCTGCCCGCCTGGATGCCCTATAATTTCCCGCCGGAAAACTAAAACGCGTTTTTTTTCTGTCCCATAGCAAGCGGGTGTTTCAGCAATGAGGCATTCGCTTTTTTTTGTATTTTGGAAAAGTTCCACAAAAATGAAAACATGAAACAATTCTTTTCCTTATTGGTGTTCAGCACCATTTTCCAGTTCGCCTCGGCCCAGTCGCAGGAGGAAACAGCGGTGGCCGACGCGGTGGAAACGCTCCGCAAAGCGATGATAGACGCAGATAAAGCCGGCCTCGAAAAGATCACGGCGTCGAAGCTCAGCTACGGCCACTCCAACGGCAGGATAGAAGACAAAGCGACCTTCGTGGGCAATATCATCAGCGGCCAGTCCGATTTCGTAACCATGGACCTTACCGCCCAAACCATCGCGGTGACGGGACAAACGGCCATCGTGCGGCATACGCTGGGCGCAAAGACCAACGACGGCGGCAAACCCGGCACGGTCAGCCTGTACGTGATGCTCGTATTCGGCAAGGAGGGCCGCCATTGGAAGCTGGTAGCCCGTCAGGCGGTGAAGATCCCGCCGGCGCAGTAAAAAAATGTTTATGGATAAATGAAAAAGGTTGCCTGCCGGCGGCCTTTTTTTTGTGCAATGACGTATGGCCCCGCGCAAAGTCCCCGGATTAAGAAACCGTTAACAGCATTATTGTTGAAAAAACATGATTTTGGAAACAGAATCGTATTAAAATCCTATATATAAATATGAAATGGGTTACACTCCACCGCCCCAGGCTCGACCACATTGCCTGCTCCTGGCTGATACTCCGGTTTATCGATCCCTCTGCCGAAATCTCGTTCGTTTCCTATGAAAAGCTGGGAAAGGCCATTGCCGAAAAAGGCGTTGTCACCTTTGATATCAAAGGCGCTGAATATACGACCGTCCGCAACCCGGAAGAATCCCTGTTCGACGTATTTATCCGCAAACACGACCTGTCCGCTCCGAAAATGGACGCCATGGCGCATGTCGTGAGATGCGCCGTTACCGGCCGTTTTCATCTTTCACCGCAGGCCGCCGGTCTTTCCGCGATCATGTCGGGGTTCAGAATGCAGGCCGGCGACGACCAGCTTTTCCTGCGGCAGGGTCTTGTCGCGATGGACGGTCTTTACAGCTGGGCCGGCAGTCCGGGGCGGCTTTCGGAAAACCATTCGGACGAAAAGCTGCTCGAATTATTTCACCGCTTTATTACGCAGAAGTATGCGGACCGCGCAAAGAAACCCCGCTGGATGGAGGAGATCGCCGCCCTGGTGCAGGATGGCATCGATACCCGCCTGAACGTTGGCCTGGCCGACCTTGCGGAGCTGCTGCGGGCAAACCCCGGCAGTCTTGTGCCGGACCCTGACCTTCACCGTTTCGGGGAGGAGATGCGCCGCATGCGCATGGAAAAGGCGATGCAGCTGATGGAAGAAGAAACCTATTCCCTCGCCGAAATAACCTATCTCACCGGCTTTTCCGACCAGGGGCATTTTTCACGCGTCTTCGGGGAATATTACGGAAAAACGCCCACGGGTCATCTCAAAACCATC
>CBINIO010000608.1:0-2746 GCA_966250725.1 uncultured Chitinophaga sp. | reverse complement strand
CCCTTACAAACTGGAACCCGTTGAAAGTACCCAGCACCGCAATATCCTCGCCCTCCGGCACCAGCTTTTTCACACCGGCGATCGCATCGGGCATATCCAATAAACGCAGCGTGTCCTTCGCTTTGCGGCGGCGATAGGGTTTGGCGGTTACCGCAGCGCTTTCAATAAATCCTTCACGGGCATCGGGTAATTGTACGCGATACCAGCTGCGGTACGCGGCTTTCACCTGCAGCACATGATTGGCGGGCAACCTGGCTGTAACAGCCCCCTTCTTGTCCGGCGTTTCGCGGAGGGAAGCGGCTTTGGCGGTGCGCGCCGGGCTATTCAGCAGATCGAGCGAAGCGGTTATATCAGGCGCATCCGATTTGAAAGAACGGATAAAAGGCAGCGGGTCTATTGCACCGCCGCCGGTGTAAATGCCAAAATGCAGATGGGTAGGCGTGTTGCGGGCATTGCCGGTATTGCCCATCAGGCCGAGCGTATCGCCGGTGGTCACGCGCTCCCCGCCGGACACAAGCTGTTCGTCCAGGTGCGCGTAATAAAGCGTGTAGTTTTTTCCTTCCGGCCGCAGGAATACCACTTTCCCGCCGAGATTATTTTCCCCCGCCCGCGTAACATAACCGTTTGCCGCGGCTACCACCGGCGTGCGGAATTTCCCGAAGATGTCCACCCCTTCATGACTGCGCGCACCATGATCGCGGCTGTCGCCCCAAAAGCTGCCGATCTTCGCGCGGCTTCCTCCGCTGACGGGAAAGGCCAGGCTCGCCGCCGTTGTAATGGAAACGGTGTATTCCGCGCCTTTGAGCAGCTCGGGCTGCAGGCGGAGCAGCAGGCGGCCGTCGCTCGATACTTCATGCTCCAGCACCCGCGTGACCGTATCCGCCGAGGCGATAAAGGAGGGCATATTGTTTTCCCCCCGCTCCCAAAGCTCGGTGAACAGCAAGATATCTCCGGGCGGTTTTACGCTCACCTTCACGACGATCTTTTCACCCCGCCGCACGTCAAAAGCATACCCCGCGGCGCCGGGCTTTTCAGCGGGGAAATAACCCGTTTCCCGGTAAGGCAGCGTAACGGAGGAAGGGCTCGCCAGCGCGCTGTCCGCCGCGGCGAACCACGCGCTGCCCAAAGCCGTTTCATTCAACCCGGCGGATGTGAGGTTGCGCCCGTACTGCTCATGCGGCGTTCGTTTTTCAAAAAGCCCTCTTTTGGCGGTGGAACAGGCGGCGCAAAACAGCAGCGCCAGCAGTATGAACGGTGTGATGGATGGCTGCCTAATCATTTTCGCTGTTTTTAACGGTCCGTAATGTGATGGAATACCGCAGCTGCCGTACCGGCGCAATGCTGTGCTGCCACAACGCGCGCGCTTCGCCCGTCATGATGTACAGCGAACGCCGCGCCACGGGGAAAGAGAACAGCGGCCGTTTTTCCTCATGGGGGCGCAAACGGAAAGTGCAGTCGGCAAGCAGTGAAATACCCGCCACCATGTTAAACGGGGGAGCGTCGCGGTGCCAGTTGATGACCGCGCCGGGCGGGTATTCCGTCACCAGCAGCTCCAGCACTTCCTCCGGCGATACCTGCGCCTGCCGCGCCACTTTTTCGATCAGCCAGTCGAACGATTCGGGGATAGGGTTGCCCTTTTTGAGGTGTTTGTCCTTAAAGCTGTAATCGAAACCAAAGCTCGCCGTTCTCCGTTTTGCGGCATACCCCTGGAACATGAACGCGTTCAGCTCCAGCGCCGCAACCGCCTCCACCAGCGAGGCTTCCTCGATCCCGGAAATGAAGGACGGGAAATAAGTAAAGCCCGGGGGGTAATCGAGCGGTATGTCAAACAGCGTGAGCATGCTTTTGTCACGCCAAAGCTGTGCCAACAATGAAGAATATGTTTAGCTTTGCACCCCAATTCAACCGGATGAAAGCATACCTGAACCTGTTCGACCTCTCGCAGAAAGTCAATTATAAAAATGAGATACTCGCCGGGCTCACCGTGGCGATGACCATGATGCCCGAATCGCTGTCGTTCGCCATACTGGCGGGCTTCCCGCCATTGACCGGTTTGTACGCGGCCTTCATCATGGGACTTGTAACGGCCATTTTCGGCGGCCGGCCCGGCATGGTGTCCGGCGGCGCGGGCGCAACGGCCATCGTGCTGATGGCGCTGATGCACTCGCACGGGCTGGAATACGTGTTTGCGGCGGTGGCGCTGGCCGGGCTGCTGCAGGTGACGGTGGGCTTGTTCAGGCTGGGGAAATTCATACGGCTGGTGCCGCAGCCGGTGATGTACGGTTTTGTGAACGGGCTGGCGGTGATCATTTTCACCTCGCAGTTCCAGCAGTTCAGGCTAAGCGACGGCTCCTGGCTGGCGGGGCCGGCCTTATGGACAATGGCGGGACTGACGGCGCTTACCATCGGCATCGTGCTGTTGTTCCCGCGCATCACCAAAGCCGTGCCCGCCTCGCTGGTCGCCATCGTGGCCGTGTTCGCGCTGGTGCAGGGGTTTGGCATCGACACCAAAACGGTGAAGGATATCGCCTCCGTGAGCGGCGGTTTTCCGCCGTTCCATGTGCCGGACATCGCGCTGAATTTCGAAACGCTGGAGATCATTTTCCCATATGCACTGATCATGGCCGGCGTGGGGCTTACGGAAAGCCTGCTCACGCTGAACCTGGTGGACGACATCACCGGCAACCGCGGCAGCGGAAACCGGGAATGCGTGGCGCAGGGCGGCGCCAACCTCCTCAACGGATTT
>CBINIO010000607.1:0-2749 GCA_966250725.1 uncultured Chitinophaga sp. | reverse complement strand
CGCTGATCTTCTGGATGGAAATATCGTAGTTCTTGAGCGTGTCGATGATCTGGTTCTTGTTCTTCTCCAGCTCCGACGCGTCCTGCACGATCCTGTCGGAACCGTGGTTCTCCAGCAGGTCGAGCGCCGGGTATTTGTAATCGCGCAGATCGAGCGTAGGCTCGTAAGGGTCTGTGGGCACGGCTTCGCGCACGGGCACGATCTCTTCCACTTCTTCGTCGGAAGGATCTTCGTACACGGGTTTGATCTCGAACGCCACGTCTTCCGTCTTTGCATTCTTTTTTGGAGGCGGCGGCGTGTATGTTACTTCCGGTTCGGGTTCGGGCTCCGGCTCCGGTTCGGGTTCGGGTTCGGGCATGCTTGCCGGCGGTTCGGGCGCGGGCGGAATGTAAGTGATCGCTTTGGCGGCGGGCTCTTCTTCCTTCTCTATCAGCTGCAGCTCCTGGTCGAAAGTTTCTTCTTCCACCGGCGGTATCACCGTAACAGGATTTCCGTCCCCCTTCATCGCATTACTTTTCGCCGGCTGTGTATCAAAGGGAGCGGTCAGCTCGTCGTCCTCTTCATCCGGTTCGCCAAATCCCGCAAACTGTTCCTTCACGGGTTTCGGTTTCTTTTCGGGCCATTTAAAATCTACATTAAAACGCCAGATCACCCAGCTGAGCCCCGTAACCAGCAGCAGCAGGCCTTCGCCGGTTTTGCCGAGAAAGCCGCCCGTCCAGCGGTTGAGCGCGTCGCCCATGGCGCCTCCCCAGGGAAAGGCGGAAGCGCCGGTGAGGAACGCGAACGTCATGCTGATGAACAGCAGGCCGAAAATGATATATTTCACGTTGCGCCAGATGCGGAACACGCGGCGGCCTACGATGAAGTTGATACCGATGATAAAAAAGAAATAACAGAACAGGAACGAAGCGATGCCAAAGCCTTTGAAGAAAAACCAGTGGGACGTGAACGCGCCGAGGCGGCCCAGCAGGTTGTCCACTTCTATCTCCAGCATAAAAAGCACCTGTGAGGAATAGCGGTGCACCTTATCGAAATCTTCTTCCCAGGTGAAGAGGTAAGAAGTAAATGCAATAAAGCAATAGAGCGACAGCAGCAGGAAAAAGGCGCCCATCACTTTATGGGTGCGCTCGTCCTTCACCAGCTCCTTCACTTTCACTTCGGGCTCTTTATCAGGCTTCAGTGTAGACGGATCGGGCAGTTGCTCTTTTTTCTTTTTTGGTTCTTTCTTCTCTGATTTCAGTTTGTTACCAGCCATAATCGACATCAAAATTAACTATTGCCGGGGCAATCGGGGAAAATTATTTCCTGCGCCCGGCAGTTTGCCGCAACCAGCGGTTGATTTTTGAAGGTGCGGCGGGTGATTAGGACCAATATCCTGAACAGGATTATTTTTTGAGAACGCCCAGCAGCAGCATCACCCAACCGCCGATAAAGGCCAGCCCGCCGATGGGCGTGATGGCGCCGATGCCGCGCAAACCCACGGTATCGGTGGCTTTCAGGAGCGTGAGCACATACAGCGAGCCGGAGAACAGGAGGATGCCGATGAGGAACAGCCGCCCGGCCCAAACCAGCTGCGGGCCCGGCGCATGAGCGTAAAGGATGCCTACCGCCAGCAGGGCGAATACGTGGTAAAACTGGTAGGTAACGCCCGTCTGGAAAGTGCTCACCGTTTCCGGCGGCACCAGTTCTTTCAGCTTATGCGCGCCGAATGCGCCGAGAATAACCGCCAGCGCGCCCAGCAGCGCCGCCCATATGAGAAATGTTTTATGCATGCCTTACCAATTTATCAAATGTGTCCAAAGATATCGCATCGTCGCTGATGATCACCTGACTTTGCTCATAAAACGGCTGGCGCTCCGCCAGTTTTTTTTCCGTGAAAGCGGTGAGGTCTTCCGCGGAAAGGTCCTGGATCAGCGGCCTTTTCGCCTGCTTGCGCTGCAGCCGCTCGACCATTACGGGCACGGAAGGGTTCAGCCATACGGTAATGCCCTGCTGGTTCATGAAGTCCATGGTGTCGTTGAAACAGGGCGTTCCGCCGCCGCAGGCGATGAGGAAAGCCTCGTTGTCCAGCGCCAGCTCGCGCAGGATGCGGCCTTCCAGCTCGCGGAAATAGTTCTCGCCTTTTTCGGCGAATATTTCGGCGACGGCCATTCCTTCCCTTTCCACGATCACATCGTCCAGATCGAAATACGGCAGGTCCCAGTGAATGGCGAGCTGCTTGCCCCAATAGGATTTTCCGGCACCCATAAAGCCGAGCAGAAATATTTTCATGTTGCGTCTTGTTTTCTTTCTCCCGCCGTCCATGCCAGGCAAAGGTTATCTTCGAGTATGTATTGCAGGTCGATACAGGCGATCCGGTCTTCTTTCAGGAAGTCGCAGGTGATAAAACCCGTGCTCTGAAAAGGAAAGGATTGCAGCTGCATGTTGGCTTTGAAGTCCAGCCCGCCGAGCCCGTACCATTTGTAGACCGCTTCTTTGGCGGACCAGCAGACGGTTTGATGCGGCAGCCGGTGCTGCGGCGACATGAACTCCTGCTCCCTGGGGGCGAGGAATTTGTGCGCCACGCGGCCGATCTTTGGCTGCACGTGCTCGATGTCGATGCCGACATGTTCCCTGGTGCTCACGATGGCGGCGGCGAAGTCGCCGCAATGCGAGATGGAAAAATAATAAGGATTTCCGGGAATATACGGTTTTCTGCTTTCGAGGATGCGGATCTCGTTCACAGGGAGGTCGGGGAACAGCTGGCGGA
>CBINIO010000606.1:0-2756 GCA_966250725.1 uncultured Chitinophaga sp. | reverse complement strand
AATTTATCGGCGAAGGCCGCCGCTGGTGGGCGCTTCGCAGGGCGGGCGACGCGTATGTGTACGCTGCCGTGAACCCGGCGTACTTCAGCAGCAGCACCGCTTATAAAATGCTGCTGCCCCTGCCGCTCAGCATGCTGAACGCAGATCCTTTACTCAAACAAACCTTTGGATACCCACATTAGCGTATCGAATGCAGCCGGGAATACTCCTGTTCCCGGCGTTTTTCTAAAAACAAATTCAACCCGACATATGACAATCGAACATCTGAGCGGCCTTGTGGCAGCCCCTTTTACACCCATGCACCCGAACGGAGCGCTGAACCTGGAGACCGTACCGGCCTATTATGAAATGCTGCGGCTCAACGGCGTCAGCGGCGCCTTTATCTGCGGCTCCACCGGCGAAGGCATATCGCTCACCCTTTCCGAAAGAAAAGCCGTGGCCGAAAGCTGGGCCGCCGCCACGCAGCACGACGCATCCTTTAAAGTGATCACATTGCTGGGCGGCACCAGCGTGGCCGAATGCATCGACCTGGCGAAACATGCGCGCGACTGCGGCCTGTATTCCGTGGCCTTTACCTCGCCGTTTTATTTCAAACCCGCCAGCGTGCAAATGCTGGCCGATATGTGCGTGAGCATCGCGGCGGCCGTGCCGGAAATGCCGTTCTACTATTACCATATCCCCGTGCTTACCGGCGTGAACTTCGCGATGTACGACCTGCTGAAAGCCGTGCACGGCCGCTGCCCGAACTTTGCAGGCATAAAATACACGCATGAGGACTTTATGGATTTCCTGTCCTGCCGCCACTTTGCGGACGGCCGGTACGACATGCTCTGGGGCCGCGACGAGAACATGCTGCCCGCGCTGGCGGTTGGCTCCAAAGGCGCCGTAGGCAGCACTTTTAACTATGCCGCGCCCTTGTACCACGACCTTATCGCCGCTTACGAAAAAGGCGATATGGACGCCGCCCGGGCTTTGCAGCAGCAGTCGATAGACATGATACGGCTGCTGGGGAAATACGGCGGCATCGCTACCGGTAAAGCCTATATGAAATTGATCGGGCTCGACTGCGGCGGCTTCCGCCCGCCCGTGGCGAATATGAGCGCGGAGCGGTTCGCCGCGTTTGAAAAAGAAGCCGGATCGCTCGGGTTCGCGGCTTATTGTTCCCGGCTGCCCGCTGCCGCAAAGCGTTAAAGGATCATCATGCGAAATTCTTTATTCATTATCCTGTTCACCATGTTCCATTTACCGCCGCTTGCTGCGCAGGAGCCCGCCGGCGACCACATCCGCTGGTCTGCGCCCGCGCAGCTGCCATTGCCTGCCGGCGCTTCGGCGCAGCCCGGTCTTGCGGGCGCGGCGGCCGGCGTGCATCAGCAAGTGCTGCTGATCGCGGGCGGGGCCAATTTCCCCGGCGGCATGCCCTGGGAAGGGGGTAAAAAACAATATCACGGCGACGTATACACGTTAAATAAGAACATGCGATGGGCCGCGGCCCCGGCGAAGCTGCCTTTCGCGTTCGCTTACGCCGCAAGCGTCAGCACGCCGTACGGGCTGCTGTGCATCGGCGGGGAGGATGAGCGCGGTCCGCGTTCGGCCGTGTTCCTGCTGCAATGGGATGCGGCAGCAGGAAAGGTGCGCGTAAAAGATATGCCGCCGCTTCCCGAACCGCTCACCAACGCTTCCGCCGCGCTTGACGGCAATACGGTGTACGTGGCGGGAGGGGAAAACGCGTCCGTCACCACGCATGCATTTTACAGCCTCGACCTTACGCCCGGCTCGAAATGGCGGCCGCTGCCGCCTTTGCCGCAGGCGGTTTCCCATGCCGTTACCGTGGCGCAGTCCAACGGCTCGCATACCTGCATTTATGTGGCGGGCGGCAGAACGAAGAACGTTTCCGGCATCAGCACGCTGCACAATTCCGCCTGGCAGTACGATCCCGTGCTGCGCCAATGGAAAAGGCTGCAAAACATCCCGTTCCCTGCTATGTCCGCTGGCAGCGGCGTGGCGTCGGGCGCTACGTACATTTTATTGTTTGGCGGCGATAAGGGGGATGTGTTCTCGCAGATAGAACGCTTCAACGCGCGCATCGCGCAGGCGGGCGCGGAAGAAGAAAAACAGCGGCTGACTGCTGCCAAGCTCCCTTTACTCACCGGTCACCAGGGTTTCAGCAGGGACGTGCTTTTGTACAACACCGTTACCGACACCTGGACGCGCATCGGCGAGATCCCTTTCGCAACGCCGGTAACCACTACCGCCGTAAAATGGGGCGACGACATCATCATCCCCAGCGGGGAAATAAAACCCGGCGTGCGTACGCCGCAGATACTAAAAGGCACGATCGTGCGCAAACAGTTCTTTTCCTGGGTGGATTATACGGTGCTCGCGCTGTACCTGCTGCTGATGATCGGCATCGGCGTGTGGACCTCCCGCCACCAGGGCTCTACCGACGACTATTTCCGAGGCGGGCAGAAAATCCCGGGCTGGGCTACCGGGCTGAGCATTTTTGGCGCAAAGCTAAGCGCCATCACCTTTATCGGCATGCCGGCCAAAACCTACGCCACCGACTGGACGTACTTCATCATGCTCATGACTATCATTATGATCATGCCGGTGGTGATCCGTTTTTTCATCCCCTTTTACCGGCGGCTGAACGTTACTTCCGCCTACGAATACCTGGAAAAACGGTTCAGCTACACCTCCCGCTGCCTGGCGTCGCTGCTTTTCCTGTTGCTGCAGCTCGGCCGCATGGGCATCGTGCT
>CBINIO010000605.1:0-2761 GCA_966250725.1 uncultured Chitinophaga sp. | reverse complement strand
GGTCGCGGCTGTCTTTCCAGGCTGCGTTGAGGCCCATTTGTTTCAGTTTTTCGGCCACCATCCAGGAAGAGAGGAGTTCGCCAAAACTCATGATCTTGTCCTGGCAGCGTTTGCTCAGCTCGCCTACCTGGAAAATGCCGTCGCAGAGGGCTTCGAGCTGGTTGAGCTGTTTTTTTACTTCGCTGAGAAGACTGCTTTGTACGGTGATGGGGAACAATGCGCGGATGGTGTCGAGGTGTTTGGTCTCAATTTCCTGCAAAACGGATTTGTATTGCTCCTGGCATTGGCCGGCGAGCTGCCCGCACTGGATGAGCTTGTCGGTAATGCCGCTCATGGCGCTTACGACGATAGCCATGCGGCTTTTGCGCGGATAGGTGGATATGATGCTGCAAACCTGTTCTATGGCCCTGGAGCTGCCGACGGAAGTGCCGCCGAATTTTAAAACCTGCATGTAAAAAGGATGTTGAATGGATATAAAAGGGACGTGCCCTGCTTTGCGGTGTGCCAGTGAATGCTGGCCGGTGGACGATATGAAAAATTAACCCCGCGATGGGGTTGTGGTGGTTGTGGTGGTAATAATAGTGCCGTGCGCCCCGGAGGAGAGTAGAGCGATACGGATAATATGTGAGTTGAGTAAATGCACTATTATTTTATGACTTTTGTATTACAAAGGTTAGAAATAAAAAGCGGAATTGCAACAAGTGGAAGGAAATTTAGAAAACGTCTAAATGGTTTGTTTATGGTCGCTTTACTCGCTAATATCTTAATGGTGGTTGGTTTAGGGAATAAAAACAGCCGGCGCGCAAATCGGCCGGCTGAATATCAAGTTACAATAATGTGACAAATGGGCCTATTGATGAATAAAGGCTTTTGTTTCAGTTTCCAGCTCGAATTCCGCTTCTTCTTCATAAAACGATCCGCAGACCATCCATACCCAAAGGTTGCGGAAAAGGAAGGTGGACGAGGTGATCATCAGGGAAGGGATCAGGAGCAGCGAAAAGGTGGTAGCGAGGTCGGGCGTGGCGATCAGCATGATGACAGGGCTTACCACCAGCAGGTATACCTGGTAGTAGACGCTATTGATCAGCAGCCGGAAGACCATACCGATCACCACTAGCAGTGAGAGGTTGCCACGATAAAGCGAAATGCGCGGCCCGCCCGCGGCTTTGATGAACACCGCGCCTGTGAAAAGGCCGGTGCTGGCGAAGCTCAGCACGGTCAGGATATGCCTGACCCAGATCAATGTATTTTGCGTCAGGTATAGCTCCGTTGCGGCAATACCGGCTGTGAGCAATGCGCACACGATGAACGCCTGCCAGGCGGCGCGCGGCGTTTCCCGGCTGAATTGGCTGAAAGAGACGGGCGCTTCGGAATGCCTGCTGAATGCCGCGGCTGCCATTCCCCAGCCGATCAGCGTGGTATTGGCGCCGGTCTGGATGCTGTAGCTCAGCCATTGGGCCCGTATGTTCTCCATCAGCTCATAGTAGTCGAAAGCAAAGAAAAGAAGCGCCTGGCAAATCAGCATGCCGGCGAGCGTGCCGATTGCGAAAAAGATAACGCCGGCCTGGAATACGAACGGCGACCAGCTTTTGATATGCCGCGGCGCAAGTTTTACGAATCCGTTGAGGGTGTTGATGAAGGTGGTCCACATAGGTTTAGTTTTTTATCACGATGATCGCGCAACATAGGTATCAGGTATAACCCTCTCAATATATAAATTAATTTGCCGCGTGTTTAAAAAAATACATAATTTAGCCCCGTACAATCTACATGCACAGCTCCCTTACATACAAAAACCAGTGCAATTACTGCTTCCTCATGGCCACGCTCGCCATGGATTCGGCTTTATAATCCTCCCGCTTTCCCGGCAGCCTTTGGGCTAATTCTTGTTACAGTCATCCAAATGGCCGGATACTTGTTATTTATTAATAAACCCGATTATGCCTCATTATCACACATCAGGGCAAATTCCGCATAAACGGCATACGCAGTTCCGTAAGCCGGATGGTAAATTATACTCGGAACAGCTTTTTTCGACGGAAGGTTTCTCCTCCCACTATTCCCTGCTGTACCATTGCCACCCGCCCACCGGGATCATTAAAGTGGACGAGCCTTACAGCGTGGCGCCCGCCGTAGCGGAAGAAAAAATGCTGAAACACCGCAGCTTCCAGGGCTTCAACATCAAACCGGAAACGGACTATCTCAAAAGCCGCCAGCCCGTGCTGGTCAACGGCGACTGCCACATTTCGCTGGCCGCGCCGCAGCACAGCACCAAAGATTATTTTTACAAGAATGCCGATGCGGACGAACTGCTGTTCATCCACGAAGGCAGCGGCATCCTGCATACGCAATACGGGCAGCTGCCTTTCGGTTACGGCGATTATATCCTGATCCCGCGCGGCACCATTTACCAGGTGGAGTTTTCCAACGCCGGCAACCGCCTCTTCATCGTGGAATCCTTCAGCCCGCTGCGTTTCCCGAAAAGGTACCTCAGCCCTTACGGCCAGCTGCTTGAAAATTCGCCCTTCTGCGAACGCGACATCCGCCAGCCGCAAAACCTCCAAACCATCGACCAGGCGGGCGATTTCACGATTCTCGTCAAAAAGAAAGGCGTGATGTACCCGATCCATTACGGTCATCACCCCTTCGACGTGATCGGCTGGGACGGCTGCGAGTACCCGTTCGCGTTATCCATCCACGATTTCGAGCCCATCACCGGGCGCGTGCACCAGCCGCCGCCGGTGCACCAGACCTTCGAAGG
>CBINIO010000604.1:0-2763 GCA_966250725.1 uncultured Chitinophaga sp. | reverse complement strand
TCAAAGCGGAAAAACCCTGGGTGAAATTCGGCATCAGCCCCTTCGGCGTATGGCGCAACCGCGACAAAGACCCGGAAGGCTCGGCCACCCGTGCGGGCGTTACCAATTACGACGACCTGTATGCGGACGTGATCAAATGGCAGCGCCTCGGCTGGATCGATTATCTCACCCCGCAGCTGTACTGGGAGTTCGGCCACCGGCTCGTGCCGTTCGAAACGCTGGTCACCTGGTGGTCGCAGCACGGGTACGGCCGTCACATCTATATAGGTCATGCGCCTTACCGCATCGGCAGTACGGCCGGCTGGAAAGATCCCCGCGAAATGGGCCGGCAGATCAGCGCCACACGTTCGCTCGCCACGGTGCAGGGCAGCGTGTTCTTCAGCTCCAATTCCTTCGACAGCAACCCGCTGGGCCTGGAAGATTCGCTGCGCAATCATTTTTATCATTATCCCGCCCTGCGGCCCACCATGCCCTGGATCGACCATACGCCGCCCAAGGCCCCTTACTTCGTGGACGCCTTCGAAAAGCCCGAAGGGCTTGAGGTACGCTGGGCGGACGACGATACTTCCCACCAGACGAAACAGTACGTGCTTTACCGTTTTACCGACAAGGAAGTGATCAATATGAACGACCCGACGAAGATCCTGGCCATCGTGCCGCAGATGCCTGACCCGGTGCATATGGACAGAACATACATTAAAGGGCAGGCATATATTTATATCGTTACGGCCCTTGACCGTATGCAAAACGAAAGCATGATCAGCGATCCTTTGCGGGTAATGATCGTGAACGGCCGTACGCGGTTCGAGTTCGAGCCTTGAGGCTGAGAGTTTTACACAACTTATTACCAGGGCCGGGAATTGATCCCGGCTTTTTGGCACGGCAGGGGCTTCAGGCGGGGTTCAATTTTTGTTTATTTCAAATGAAAGAGGGGCGATTTTTATATTTTTCTAAATTTTAGCCCTTTAATAGAACTTTCTGTAAAAAAATCCGCATTCCTTTAGTATCTTTAAACCGTTCCCAAAGCAATTACGGTACCTAAGCCTGGGGCATTAGCGCCTGCCGGGAGGAGTGTATCTGATAAAAAGGAAAAATTAGAAAGCCAATGGAAAAAGTGAGCCAAGAGTTGGGTTTGTATCGTGCGGAGTTTGAACATGATGCGTGCGGTACGGGCTTTACCGCCCATATTAAAGGCAGGAAGTCGCACCAGATCATTCGCGACGCGCTGACCATGCTGGAAAACATGGAGCATCGCGGCGCGTGCGGTTGCGAGCGTACTACCGGCGACGGGGCCGGCATCCTCATCCAGATGCCGCATGAATTTCTCTATGCCGAATGTTTGAAATTAGGTATCCGCCTTCCTGAAACCGGCAAGTACGGCGTAGGGATGGTATTCTTCCCGAAAGAACCACGCTGGCGCGAAGAGTGCCGCGAGATCATACAACGCTGCGCGGAAAAGCTGGGCCTCGAAATTCTCGGCTACCGCAAAGTGCCCGTTCGTCCCGACGGCATCGGCGAAACCGCCCTTTCCGTGGAACCGGAGATCGAACAGCTGTTCATCGCCTGCCCTTACCACATCTCCGATCCGGAAGAGTTCGAGCGCAAGCTGTTCATCCTGCGTAATTATATTACGAAAACGGTCCGCAATTCCATCCCGAAAGACAAAGCGGAGATCTACTTCGCTTCGCTTTCCAGCAAAACGATCGTATATAAAGGACAGCTCACCACCTACCAGGTAGGTCATTATTATACCGACCTGCGCGACGAGCGCATGGTTTCCGCGTTCGGCCTCATTCACAGCCGCTTCGCCACCAACACCTTCCCCAGCTGGAAGCTCGCGCATCCTTTCCGCTACATCGCCCACAACGGCGAGATCAACACGCTGAAAGGCAACCTGAACTGGCTGCGCGCCGGCGAAACCAGCTTCGTGAGCAAATACTTTACCGCCGAGGAAATGGAAATGCTCGCCCCGATCGTGGAAGACGGGCAGTCCGACTCCGCCAGCCTGGACAATGTGATAGAGCTGCTGAACCTCACCGGCCGTACCCTGCCGCATGTAATGATGATGCTGATCCCCGAAGCGTGGGACGGCAACGAAGCGATGGACCCGGTGAAAAAAGCATTTTACGAATACCACGCTTCCCTCATGGAGCCCTGGGACGGGCCCGCTTCCATCTCTTTCACGGATGGCAAGATCATCGGCGCGACCCTTGACAGGAACGGCCTGCGCCCTTCCCGCTTCGTGGTAACGAAGGACGATCGCGTGATCATGGCTTCCGAAGCCGGCGTACTGCCCATCGATCCGAAGAACGTAAAAGAAAAAGGCCGTCTCCAGCCGGGCAAAATGTTCGTGGTAGATATGGAACAGGGCCGCATTATCGGCGACGAAGAGCTGAAGCAGGGCATCTGCTCCCAGCAGCCTTACGCCGAGTGGCTGAACAAATACAAGATCCGCCTTGACGAGCTGCCCGAGCCCCGCGTTACCTTTACGCACCTCGAGCACGAGCAGATATTCAAATACCAGCGCGCTTTCGGTTATACCACCGAAGACCTGGAAACCATCATCGCGCCGATGGCGATCGACGGCAAAGAACCTATCGGCTCCATGGGTACGGACGTGCCCCTGGCCATTCTCAGCGATCAGCCGCAGCACCTGAGCAGCTACTTCAAGCAGCTGTTCGCCCAGGTGACCAACCCGCCCATCGATCCCATCAGGGAAAGACTGGTGATGAGCCTGGCCACCTTCCTCGGCAACAACGGCAA
>CBINIO010000603.1:0-2774 GCA_966250725.1 uncultured Chitinophaga sp. | reverse complement strand
GCCGCTTCGGCCAAACAATTCTACGCCACGGATTCCACCGCGCATTTTTTGCGCGGAGCTTTGTATTTTTACGCGCCGCCCAACGCGGACTCGCTGGCGCCCGTCAACAAATTCCTGGAAGAAGACATGCGCCACCTGGTAGAAACGCTGAAATGGAAAGCTAACTGAGCGAACGATGATAGTGATAGATGACAAATACATCAGCGACGATGTAATCGAAAAGAACTTCGTATGCAACCTGAACGCATGCAAGGGCGCCTGCTGCGTGGCCGGCGATTGCGGCGCGCCGCTGGACGAGGATGAGCTGAAGATCCTCAAAAAGATCTACCCCAAAGTAAAACCGTTCCTCCGCCCGCAGGGCATCGAGGAAATAGAACGCACCGGGCTGCATACCTGGGACGACGAGCACGGCCACGTAACGCCCATCGTAAACGGCGCCATCTGCGCCTACGCCACCATCGACGATAACGGGCATGTGGGCTGCGGCATCGAAAAAGCCTGGAAAGCCGGCGCGATCAGCTACCGCAAACCGATCTCCTGCCACCTTTATCCCATCCGCATCACCAGATACGAGAGCTTCGAAGCGGTGAACTACGACAAGTGGAGCATCTGCAAACCCGCCTGCAAGCTCGGCAACCAGCTGCAGGTGCCGGTGTACAAATTCCTCAAAGAAGCCATCACGCGCAAATACGGCGAAGACTTCTACAACGTGCTGGACCAGATCGCCAATAAACAATACGAAGCGGAAGAAGAATAAAACGCCCCGGGGCAGGACGGTACAGGATGATAATGATATAATTTTTCTGAATATTGATAGAATAGGCGCAATCTTTGCCCCGCAAAAACACCCGAACACTTTTTGACTATCTTTACAGGCATATGAACAAGACGGCAAGCACCTTTCTTTCAGAAAGCGAGATCAAGGCGGCTGATCTGGGACACCGCAAAACGATCAACTTCAATATAGGCAAGTACAATGCCGCCGTGAAAAACGGCAAGCAACAATTCGCGGACCTGCCGACTGCCCGCGAACGAGCGAAGAACGTGAAGTGGAAAGCCATCGAGCACCTGGACAAGCACCTGGAAGATTTCGAGATGAACTTCATCAAACGCGGCGGCAAGGTGATATGGGCCGAAACGGCCGAACAGGCGCGCGAAGAAATACTCGCCATCTGCAAGGCGAAAAACTGCAAGACCGTAGTGAAAAGCAAATCCATGGCTACGGAAGAAATCCATCTCAACGATTTCCTGGAAGAACACAACATCGAAAGCGTAGAAACGGACCTCGGCGAATACATCCAGCAGCTGGACCACGAGCCGCCTTACCATATCGTAACGCCCGCCATGCATAAAAGCAAGGAAGAAGTGGCGCAGCTTTTTCACGAAAAGCTCGGCTCCTCTCCCACGCTCACCCCTGAAGAACTTACGCTGGTGGCCCGCGACAAGCTCCGCCAGAAATACCTGGACGCAGAGATCGGCATCACCGGCGCGAACTTCATCATCGCGGACATAGGCGGCATCGCCGTTACCGAGAACGAAGGCAACGCGCGCCTCAGCACTTCCTTCCCCAAAACGCATATCGCGCTGGTGGGCATCGAAAAAGTGCTGCCCTCCATCAACGACCTCGCGCTATTCTGGCCGCTGCTGGCCACTTACGGCACGGGTCAGACGGTCACTTCCTACAATTCCATTTTCACCGGCCCGCGCCAGGAAGGCGAAACCGACGGGCCCGAGGAAATGTACGTGATATTCCTCGACAACGGGCGCACCAACATCCTGCAGGACGTGGAAGCCCGCGAGGCGCTGTACTGCATCCGCTGCGGCTCCTGTCTCAACGCCTGCCCGGTGTATAAGAACATCGGCGGCCACACTTACAAAACCACCTACAGCGGCCCCATCGGCGCGGTGATCACGCCGCACCTGCGGGGCATCGGGGAATACATGCACCTCAGCTTTGCATCCTCGCTTTGCGGCAACTGTACGGAGGTGTGCCCCGTGCGCATCAACCTGCACGAGCTGCTGCTGCACAACCGGCACAAAGCGGTGGAGGAACATCATACTTCCGGCGCCGAAAAGCTCGGCTGGTTCGGCTGGAAACAGGCCTGTCTGAGCCGCCGCATGATGAACCTGGTGGGCGGCAAAACAAAAAATATGGTGATCGGCAAGCTGTTCGGCAACGCCTGGGGCGACGACGAAAGAGGGCTGCCCGTTTTTGCGCCGAAGTCGTTTAACCAGTTGTGGAAGGAGAGGAAGAAATAAATAGAAGGAAGAAATTTTCAGATAGATAGGGGGCCGGGGTACCGGCCCTTTTTTATTGGGGGAACCGGATATAAAGGGCTTTTGATACTTCTGTTCTTATTGCGCGGGAATCAGATATAACGAGGCTTTGATAGTTTTCGTTATTGTGCAGGAACCGGATATAAGGGGATTGTGATACTTCCCATTATTCCGCAGGAACCGGATATAAGAGGGTTTGGATACCTCCCATTATTCCGCAGGAACCGGATATAAGAGGTTTGTGGTACTTCCCATTATTCCGCAAGAACCGGATATAAGGGGTTTGATACTTCCCATTATCCCGCAGGAACCGGATATAAGGGATTTGTGATATTTCCCATTATTCCGCAGGAACCAATTCTATCGGCACTTTCAGCCGCACCACCGATCTTTTCCCGTTGGAAGCGGGCAGCCATTTCGGCCCTTCTTCCACGTGTTTAATGGCCGCTTTGCCGGCGGCTTCGTGGAACGGGTTTTTCGCTTTGAAGTTTTTCAGC
>CBINIO010000602.1:0-2781 GCA_966250725.1 uncultured Chitinophaga sp. | reverse complement strand
TATCTCAAGATCGCGTTGCGGACCTTGCAGCGCAACAAAGCCTATACGCTCGTAAACATACTCGGCCTTACGCTTGGCATGGCCTGCGCCATCCTTATTTTTTGCCTGGTAAAATATCATCTCGGCTTTGACGATTTCCACGAAGGAAAAAACCGCACCTACCGCCTGCTTTCTTCCGTACAGGGCGCTCAAAGCGGCTGGCAGCCGGGCGTTCCCCCGCCGCTGGCGGAAGCCATGTTCCACGATCTTGCTTTTGTGGAAGCGGCGGGAAGAGTGGCGACTTTTCCGGATCAGCTGGTCAGCGTACCGGGCGCCGCGGCCGTAAAAAAGTTCCAGGAGGAAGCGGGATTCTCATTCGCGGATACTTCCTTCTTCACCATCATGCATTACCCGCTCGCCAAAGGCAGCCTGATGGCGGAACCGAACACCGCCGTGGTAACGGAACAGGTCGCAAAGAAGTATTTCGGCAATACGGAACCCATCGGCCGCAGCATCCGCATCATCAACCGGTTTAATAACAGCAGGCTGGAATTCAGGATCACGGGTATCCTGCGGAACATTCCCGCAAATACCGACCGGCGACAGGAAATATATCTTTCCTACCAAAACCTGCACGACTTCCACAGCGGCTTTGCCAAAGACAACTGGCACCAGACCTCCGCCATCCACCAGGCGTATATCCTGCTGAAGCCCGGCGTCACCGGGGAAATGGCGGCAAACGCCCTTCCCGCTTTCACCGCTAAATATTACAACCCGCAGCGGGGCAGCCGCTTCCGCTTCAGCCTGCAAGCCTTGCCGGACATACATTTTAACACGGACATCGACGGGAAGGTGGACAAACAGCATCTCTGGGCATTGTCGCTCACCGGGCTCTTTCTTATCATCACCGCCTGCGTCAACTTTATCAATCTCGCTACGGCGCAGGCTTTGAGCCGTTCGAAAGAAATCGGCATCCGCAAAGTGCTGGGCAGCCTGCAGCTGCAGCTGTTCCGGCAGTTCATTACCGAAACGGCCCTTATCGCCGCCGCCGCCATGATACTGGCGCTCATACTGGCCGTATGGATGCTGCCTTATATGAACCTGCTTTTTGGCACGCAGCTCGGCCTTCAGCTCTTCGGCGATGTACAGCTCATGATCTTTTTACCGGTGCTGCTGGTGATGGTGATATTTTTCGCGGGGTCTTACCCCGGCCTTATCCTCTCCGGGTTTCAGCCGGTAACGGCGCTGAAGGGAAAAATATCGCACCGGCACGCGGGCGGGCTGAACGTAAGGAAAGGTTTGGTGGTGACCCAGTTCGCCATTTCACAGCTGCTGATCATCGGCATGCTGGTGATCGCCAACCAGATGCGTTATGCTAAAAAAGCGGACCTCGGTTTTCAGAAGGACGCGATGGTGACGCTGCCCGTTCCCGTGCGCGACCAGGCTTCCATCGGAACGCTCAACGCCTTGCTGGCGGCGGCTCCGGGCGTGGAAGGCGTAACTTTTTGCGGGGAAGAGCCTGCGGGTCATGAGACCTACATCACTAATATCCGGTTTGCGGGCAGGGAAGAGCAGGAGGATTTTTCCATTTATCTGAAAGGCGCGGACGCGCGGTATGTGCCGGTGTTCGGCCTGCAGATGGCGGCGGGGCGCAACCTCTCCCCCATCGATACCAGCCATGAATACCTCATCAACGAAACGACGGTGAAAAAGCTAGGGCTTTCTTCAGCGGAACAGGCCATCGATCAGCCGGTGAGAATAGACGGCAGGAAGGGCGTGATCGTTGGCGTGGTCAAAGATTTTTACAACCGTTCTTTCCACGAGCCGATCATCCCGGTATGTTTTACCAGCGGGATCGGCTGGTACGGGCGCTGCGCCGTGAAAGTGGACGCTCGCCGGCTTTCCGCCGCCATGCCGGCTATAGAAGCGGCCTGGAACAAAACGTTCCCCGATCACCTGTACAAATATGACTTTCTCGACGAAAAGATCGCGCGGTTTTACCGGCTGGACGACATGCTGCTGCGGCTGATCCAGTTCTTTGCGGCGGTAGCCATCGTGATCGGCTGCATGGGGCTTTACGGCCTGATGTCGTTCATGGCGGCGCAAAAAACGAAGGAAGTCGGCGTGCGGAAAGTGCTGGGCGCAAGCGTGCAAAGTATCCTCTGGCTGTTCTGCAAGGAATTCGGGAAGCTGCTGCTGATCGCTTTTGCAATAGCGGCGCCGCTTGCATGGTACGTGATGAGCGGCTGGCTGCGGAACTTCGCGTACAGGATCGAGATCGGCGCGGGGATCTTCGCGCTGGCGATCCTTGTTACGCTGGCCGTGTCGGTGCTGTCCGTGGGTTACCGCTCCGTACAGGCGGCATTGATGAACCCGATGCGGTCGCTGCGGTCGGAATGATATCGCCTTCGTAAAAACAAAGCGGGCTGCATCGGATTTTCGATGCAGCCGCGGCAATCATCTACACAAACGCGCTAAACCCGGTAATCGCCCTGCCCACGATCAGCGAGTTGATCTCCTTGGTGCCTTCGTAAGAATAGATCGCCTCCGCATCGGCCACAAACCTTGCCACGTCGTATTCCAGCAGGATGCCGTTGCCGCCCATCACTTCGCGCGCCTTGCTCACGATGTCCCTCGTACGAAGCGAACAGAACACCTTGGCGAGCGACGCGTGCTCGTCGCGCAGCAGGCCCTGGTCCTGCAGCTCGGACAATCGGAACACCAGCGACTGCATCGCCGTGAGGTTGGACAGCATTTCCACGAGGTGGTTCTGTATCAGCTGGAACGATGCGATGGGTTTGC
>CBINIO010000601.1:0-2792 GCA_966250725.1 uncultured Chitinophaga sp. | reverse complement strand
TCAGGCGTACGGTGCCTTTCTTTTTAAGCACGGTTTTCTGGAAACCGGCGTTGAAAGCGTACATGGGCCTCATTTTGAAAAGCCCGTGCTGCGAGATCTGCGCGGAGTTGTACCAGAAAGAGGCTTCCGCGGAATACCCCTTGCCAAGCGTGAACGTATGCTGGGTGTTGCCAAAGAAGCCGCCTGAAGAGCGTTTGATAAGCTCCCCTTTTACGGTGGTCTCGAAGGCGTTATAAAAAACGGAGAGGGTCGTGAAGCTGTTCCACCACTTGGTGATGGGCACCGGCGCGGAGATGTTCAGGTTCACGTTGTCTTTTTTCGCGACGTTCATGTACCTGTACACCATGATGGTGGTATCGCCTGTTTCCGCATCCACACCGGGTTCCAGGATGCGCGAGAGCATGTCGGTGGTATGGCTGTAGCCGATGGCGGTGCTCAGGAACGATTTGAAGGTATGCGTGAGGTCGAAGTTGCTGGAATACTGCGGGCGCAGGTTCGGGTTGCCCGCCGCTTTGGTGTAGCGGTCGAGGTAAAACTCGAAGGGGTTCAGGTCGTCGTAGCTCGGGCGCTGCAGGCGGCGGCTGAACGAAAGGCCCCACTGGTGGTCCTTGCTGGCGGAATAGCTGAAAAATATGCTGGGGAAGAAGTTCAGGTAAGTCGTGTCGTTGATTTGCCCGAGCGTTACGGAGTTGCCTTTTACATGCGTCTGTTCCGCGCGCAGGCCGGCCTGTACGCCGAATTTTTTGAACTGTTTGCTGAAGTTGACGTAGGCCGCGTTCACATTCTCCTGGTAGATAAAATAATTGGAGCGGTTGTAATCGTATTCCCAATTGCCAAACCGCAGCGAATCGAAACGGGAATCGTTGTCGGATTCCACGAAGCTGATCTTTATGCCGGCTTCGAACTTCGCGTCGTTCTTCAGCGGGTGGGTGTAATCGATCTTCGCCGTTTTGATGTTGATAACGGAGGGCTGCAGGCTGCGCGTGGTATCGCCGCGGAAATAGGTTTTGCCGAATGCGTCCATGTAGCCGGAATGCAGCTCTGCCAGCTGGTCTTCGGAGTTGCGGGAATAGTCGAGGTCGATGTTGATCTCTTTACCGCTGGTGTCGAGCTGTCCCCTGTAGTTGAAGTTGTAGCTCTGGCGGCCCGTTTCCTGGTGATTGTCCGTGAGCGTTCGCAGGCTGGAGTCCACCCTTTCGCCGTTGCCGATCCAGGTTTCGCTTTTGCCGTCCCCTTTCCAGCGGTTGCCGGTCACGTTCACCATCACGCCGATGGTGTGTTTTTTACCGAGGAACCAGTCGATGCCGCCTTTGGCGCCGTGGTACCGGCTGGTTTTGTCGATATACGAATGCTGGTCGAACACGATGCGGCCATTGTTCTCGATGTTGTCGCGGTAAAGGTCCAGCGCTTCGAACTGGCGGTTGTAGTTATAGTTATATGAACCGTATACGTTGAAGCGTTTGTTGCGGTGGTTGAGGTTGAGACCGCCGTTGCCACGGGGAAGCATGCCCTGGCCGTAAGTGGCGGTCACGCTGCCGTTGGTGCCGAAGTTGGAATTCTTTTTCAGCTTGATGTTGATGATCCCGGCGTTGCCTGCTGCATCGTATTTGGCGGAAGGATTGGCGATCAGCTCTATCTGGTCGATATTGGAGCTGGGCATGTTTTTTAGCAGCAGGGCAACGTCCTGGGGAGTCATGTTCGTGGGTTTGCCGTCGATCATGATGATCACGCCGTTTTTGCCACGCATCGATATATTGTCGTCTTTATCTACCTGGATGCCGGGCGATTGCTGGAGCACTTCCAGCGCCGTACCGCCCGCGGCCACGATGCTGTTCTCCACATTCACGACCATTTTGTCCGCCCTTTGTTCTATAAAAGGCCGTTTGCCCGTTACGTTTACCGCTTTCAGCTGGCGGGTATGCCCGGACAATACGATGGCGGGCACTTTCACGGGGACGCCGTTCACTGTCAGCGGTTTGCTGTAGCTCTTTTTAAAACCCATATTGGCGGCGGCCACGAGGTAGCGGCCTTCGGGAATGCCTTCAAAAAAATATTTCCCTTCGATGTCGGCGATGGCGCCTTTTACAAGGGAGGAGTCGGTTACTTTCAGGAGCGTAACGGTCGCAAATTCCATGGGTTTGTTGCCGGGTTGGAGAACGATGCCGGTGATGGTGCCTTTTTCATGAGCGGGTGCGGGGGGTGACTGTGCCTGTCCATTATAGCTGTTACCTATAAGTAACAAGCTAAGGATCAGGAGCATAAAGTTAGATTTCATATAAGGAGGATTAAAAACGTGAATTGCTATAGTTCCTTTCTTTAACAACTACAGTGTAAAGGTAGGTAGTATGTTTTACATAGTACATAATTATACATAAGTGGTCGTATGATGGTGACGATTGGTAAAAACGGTGAATCAGGGTTTGGGAGATTGGTATTTAGGATAAAGACGAACGGCGGGAGGATAAGTTGCAGATTTATGGACAGATGGGTTGGCAGGAAGAGTAAGATTACGTAGGGATCCTGGGCGGGACGGCGTGGCTATCATCAGTTACCGCATGCCAAACTGGCCCCAGTTTGAAGAAAGGGAAATAAAGTCAAATAATCGTCTCTCCGATCTCGCACGAAGAGATAGCTCAAAGCGGCCTGGTAGCATCCAATAGCCATCAATGGTCATGGGCACAAGGCCTGGTCTACCTAGGGAGAAATTCCCCCTGGAACGCCTCGAGTACGGGAATATACCTTCGAACAATTATGGCTGAAGATCTGCATTTTGATTATTACTTATTGCCTCA
>CBINIO010000600.1:0-2793 GCA_966250725.1 uncultured Chitinophaga sp. | reverse complement strand
CCGCTACGAGGTTGAGCGTGAGCCTGCCGCTGAAGTGGCCGCCGCCGCGGTAATCTTCGAAGCCGCCAAACTTTTTGGCCGCTACAAAATCGGCGTGGCCGGGCCGCGGGAATTCGCGGAGCTTGGCATAATCGGCGCTGCGGGTGTTGTTGTTCTCGAAGAGAATGGTAAGCGGCGCGCCGGTGGTACGGTCGTTAAAAACGCCGGACTTCAGGAAAGGCAGATCGTCCTCCTTGCGCGGCGTTGTGCCGCGGGCGCCGCCTTTCCGGCGTTCCAGGTCGGGCAAAAAGTCTTCCTGCTTCAGGGGGATGCCGGCGGGCACGCCGTCGATGTTCACGCCCACGCTTTCGCCGTGCGATTCCCCAAAAACGTTCACCCTGAATATTCTGCCAAAACTGTTCATGATATTGTTTTTTACACCGTCTGTTCCTGCCGCTGCACGGCTACGCCCAGCAATTCCAGGTGGTCGTAGAACTCGGGATATGATTTGTTGATGGCTTCTGCGTTCTCGATGGTAACGGCCCCGCTGGCGTTGAGCGCCGCCACGGCGCAGGCCATGGCAATGCGGTGGTCGTTATGCGAATGTACGGAAGCGCCTTTGATACCGGTGCCGCCGTGCACGTACATGTAGTCGCCGTCCAGGTCGATGCGGATGCCCATTTTGCCGAACTCTTCCTGCAGCGTGATGCCGCGGTCGCTTTCCTTATGCGCGAGACGGCTCACGCCTTTGATCTTTGTTACGCCGTCGCAGTTGGCGGCCAGGGCCACCAGCGGCGGGAACAGGTCGGGGCAGTCCGTGGCGTCCAGCTCAAATGCTCTCAGCCCGTTCTTCTGCACGATGATGGTGTATACGCCGGGAAGAATGTCCGCGCCTGCTTTTTCCAGCGCTTCCATGATCACTTTGTCCGATTGCGCGGAGTGCGTGTTCAGGTGCTGCACTTCCGCTTTACCCGCCACGGCGGCGGCTACCAGCAAAAAGGCGGCGCCGCTCCAGTCGCCTTCCACGGTGTATTCCACGGCTTTGTACCGTTGCGGCCCGTCGAAGTGGAACGTTTCAAAATTTTCGTTACGCACCTTTACGCCGAACAGTTCCATCAGCTGCAGCGTGAGCGCGATGTACGGCTTGCTTTTGAGATCTTTTACGGTGATGGACGCTTTGTCCGCCACGCTCCCGAAGGCCATGAGCAGGCCGGTGAGGAACTGGGAAGAAAGGCTGCCGTCTATCGTGATGTTCTTCGCCTGCAAGGGCCCTTTGATCTCGAGGGGCAGCTTGCCATCCCTGCTTTTGATCGCCACGCCGAGCTGCGGCAGCACTTCCTCGAAGAAGTGCATGGGGCGCGTAACGAGGCTGCCATGACCGTTGATGGTGATGGGCGTTTCCGCCAGCGCCGCAATGGGCGTGAACATGCGGATGCCGAGGCCGGATTCCCCGCAGTTGATCTCGTCGTAAAAAGGTTTTACGCCGTTGCTGGTGATGTGTATCTCCTCGTCTTTCCGCTTTACCATCGCGCCGAGGTTTTCGGCCACTTCGAGGGCGGCAAGACAATCGTTGCTCAGCCCCGGGTTGCGGATAACGGTGGTGCCCTGGGCCAGCAGCGCCGCCGCTACCGCGCGCTGCATCGCGCTTTTGGACGGGTTGGCGGTAACGTTGCCGCTAACCGGCGCAGGCAGTATGGTTACGTTCATTTGTGCTGTTTGTCTTTTTTAAAGGTCAAATGAAATCTCGTCATATGTCTTCGAGCAGCTGCTTCAATTCATCGAGCAGTATCGGCTGGGTTCTCGCCAGGCCGAGCTTTTCGAGCAGCACGAAGTGTATATGGTCCTTTTCCCTTTTTTTGTCCAGTTTGAAGATGGAAAATACCGCTTCCTTGTCCGAGGTCATGGTTACCGGCAGGCGGTAATCATTGATCAAACGGATCAGCCGGTTGGTTTGTTCGGCCGACAGCAGATCGTATTTTTCGGAGATCTTAGCAGCTGCTACCATCCCGATGGCCACGGCTTGTCCGTGCGCGATACTTTCCAGCTTTTCGACGGCATGCCCGAGGGTATGGCCGAAGTTCAGCCAGCGGCGGACGCCGCTTTCAAACTCGTCTTCCAGCACGAACTTTGTTTTGATCTCCACGGAACGCTGCACGAGGTATTCCAGCGTGCCCACGTCTTTCGCCAGTGCCTTCTCCTTGTTCTCGTCGAGGTATTCAAACAGCTCCGCATCATAAATGCAGGCGTATTTGATGATCTCCGCGAAACCGTTGCCCCATTCCGCTTCGGGCATGGTGGCGGGCAGCGAATAGTCGAACAGGATAAAACGCGGCTGGTTGATGGTGCCGAGCATGTTCTTGTGCATGCCGTGGCTCACGCCGTTCTTGCCGCCGATAGACGCGTCTACCTGCGCGAGCAAAGTGGAAGGCACAAAGCCGAATGGGATGCCGCGCATGTAAATGCTCGCGGCAAAACCCGTCATGTCCGTCAGCATGCCGCCGCCGATGCCTACCAGCATGGTCTTGCGGTCCGCCTCCAGCTCTATCAGCCCGTTGATGACCTGGTCCATCACCTCCATGTTCTTATTGTCTTCGCCGTCGGGGATCACGAGCTTTTTCCAGTCGGAAAAAGTTTCGCCGTAATGCCGGTCCACGTTTTCGTCCAGCAGCAGGATGGTGCGTGACTTGTCCACGTAATTGCCGAGGCTGGCGAGGCTTTCACCGAGATAATAATCGGTGGAGGCGTTTTGAAATCGGTGCGTCTGTTTGATCATATAAGTTCTGTACTGAAAAATGGGGCTTAGTCGTTCATCAC
>CBINIO010000599.1:0-2794 GCA_966250725.1 uncultured Chitinophaga sp. | reverse complement strand
CACGGAAGAAAAATGCCCGGGCGTTTCTGCAGGGTATACCCAGATGCGCCATTCGTTGTGATGCTGCCCGATGCGCAAGGTGACGGTCAGTTCCGAAGCGCTCTTTATTTGCTGCAGCGGCACGCTGATATTGCCCAGCGTATGCCCGTTGCCCAAAGGTATTTCTCCCGCGGCCAGCTTGCCCGCCGCGATCACAACGCCCTGCTTGTTTTTGACGGACCATTCCGGCGTAACGCTGATGGCGTTCTCGCTGAAGTTGGCCGCTTCGGCGGTGGCGGTGAAAGTTTCGCCGTTCGTGTACGTGGCTTTTTCAAAGCGCAGCAGCGGCACGATGGGAGAGCAGTACATGCGGTGCTGCTCCGGCGTTACGAGGCCCTTGCTGTCCCAGAAAGCGTCGAGTATGCCGATGAGCGCGGTGCCCTGCCCCGGGAAATCGTGCAGGTCCAGCAGCTGGAAACCGCTGAAATTGCGGGTCTTCAGCGCCCGTTCGATCTCTTCCTTGTACAGGTTGGCCGCGAACTTGCCGCTGGCCTGCAGGTATTGCGGGGCGAGATGCAGCAACCCTTTCCGTTCCATATCCTTTTTGATCGCCAGGAAATTGAGCGACTCCAGCACGCCGGTGTATTTTTTGATCTCCTGCAGGTTCGGGAACACGGAGTACTGGCCGATCTCATGCGTGATCAGCGGCACGGGCAGGCTGTCCGTTTCTTTCGTATAGTCGGTGGCGAAAGAAGGGGGGATGCTGTTAAAAATGCCCTGCCCGCGCACCCAGCCTTTCCGCGTGTACTGCGTGATATAAAAATCGTCCCCCGGCTCCGGCCATTTACCGTGACCGCGCTGGAAGCTGAAAGTGGTCGTAGTATACAAATGCCGCGGGTCGCTTTTTTTCAGGCTGCCCACCATATGCTCCAGCCAGCTGAAATCGCCTTCCAGCTCATTGCCCATCGACCAGAAGCAGAAGGAGGGATGATTGCCGTATTCCGCGCTGATGCGCGCCGCTTCTTTTTCCAGCCAGGCGTTCATCGCGGGAATTTTGCCCGCGTTCTTGTTCCAGAAAGGCAGCTCCACCTGCAAATAAAATCCCATAGAATCCGCTACCTCGAACGCGGCGGAAGGCGGGCACCAGGAATGGAAACGGAGATGGTTGAGGCCGTAGGCTTTGGCGGAGCTGAACACTTTCAGCCAGCCTTTGCGGTCCATGGGCGGATGACCTGTTAGCGGAAAGATGTTGCATTCCAGCGTGCCCCGCAGGAAAATGCGCCTGCCGTTCACCTGTAATTGCGCGTTATTGTTCGTCACATTGCGCATCCCGAAAGTGACGGTGGCCGCGTCTTTCAAAGCCCCCGCGCTTACGTTCGCGGTAAGCCGGTAAAGGTTCGGGTGAAATTCGTCCCAGGTCTTCATCTCTTTCCCGAACTGCAACCGCAGCTCGTGGGTGGAAGCGCCCGCCGGGAAAGAAGTTTCCAGCGAAGCAGTTTTCCCGCCAGCGCCGATGCGGACGTTGCCGCTGGTGGCGGGGCCTTCGTTATTTACGTGTACCCGTACCCGTACGGAACGGCTGGTCACGTCAGGATAAGCCTGCACCTGTTCGATATGTACCTTGTCGCGTGCTTCCAGC
This sequence comes from uncultured Chitinophaga sp., assembly GCA_966250725.1. GTDB lineage: Bacteria > Bacteroidota > Bacteroidia > Chitinophagales > Chitinophagaceae > Chitinophaga. Next base: position 1,176 of record CBINIO010000599.1, on the reverse strand, counting down.
TGCAGCTTTCCGATCACGCCGTTCCAGATGATCTGCGTGCCGTTGGTGTAGGCGTGCGCCATGTCGCGGGTGCTCATGTCGTAGCGCTTACGGTTATCGATCCTTATCACCAGCCGGTGTTTGCCGGGCGTCAGCATGGTGGTGGCGGAGAAACGATGCGGGGCGATGAGGCTTTCATCCGCACCGCACTCCTGGCCATCCACCCACACACGGGTATTCCACAGTACGCGTTCCAGCGTCAGTCGAATGCTTTTGTTCCGCCACGATGCGGGTATCGTTACTTCCTTTGCATACCACGCGGGGCCGATGTAGGCGTGTTTCCGCGTGAGCATGAGCAGTATTTCCTTGTTGAGCGAATCGGGCGTCAGCTCCGTGGCTTTCCCGATGCCGGCGTCGTCCAGCGTGCCGGGCAATTGCAGCGAGCGGCCGAAACGCTGGTTGAACCAGGATTCCGACACGCCTTTGTCTTCAGGGTCGAGGCGGTATTGCCATTTGCCTGCCAGCGAAAGGGTTTGCGCGTTCGCGCCGGTGGCGGCGAAAAGAAGTATGATAATCAATCTGCGGATCATAGCTGTTTTTTTTCGTTTCCTGCCGCGGCAGGGGCCTGCATTTCGCGGGCCAGTGTTAAATGTGTTTTTGCGCCTGCGTGAAAGCCCTGCCCGAGCACGTTGCGGAAGCAGGCCATGGCGGCGGTCGTTTCTTTCAGGCCGAGATGCCCCAGCCCTTTGAGGAATTCGCAGTGCATGGCGTTGCGCAGGTTCAGGTCGTCCTCGAATATCAGCAGGTCAGGCAGCGATACGGCGAAATAATCGATCTTCACTTCATCGTTCGCATGCGCCTCGCCGTAAGCGATCAGCCTGCGGAAAATAGCTTCCGCTTTGGCCTGCTGGCCGAGAGCTTCCCAGGCAAGCCCCTGGTAAAATATCTTTTCGGGCGGCTGATCGTTGTAATACATGGCCGCGGCGGGCTCGCTCAGGCCTTCTGTGGCTTTGCGGAAACACGCGTTGGCGGCGCCGGTGTCCTTCAGTCCTTCGTATGCCTTGCCCAGCCAGTAAAAAATATCGTTCTCCTGCGCGCCGTAAAGTTTCCCTTCTCCCAGCGAATCCGGGTATACCTGCGCCTGTTCGAGCTTTGCGATGGCGGCTTTGTAATTGCCCTGCCGTATGTCCTGCCGCG
>CBINIO010000598.1:0-2798 GCA_966250725.1 uncultured Chitinophaga sp. | reverse complement strand
GCCGGCGTTCTCCGTCCTGGCGTCCACAAAAATGTTCTGGTTCTTGGCGTTGAAATTGAACTTGATGTCGGTGTACGTCCAGGTGAGCAGGTAGCGGCCGGAGCCGGTTTCGGTCACCACCACTTTCATTTTGTTGTTATAGTCGCGGGTGGTGCGCTGGATGATGTCGTTTACCGTAATATAGGTTTCGCTGCGGCTTTCCTGCGACAGATCAAATTCACTACCCTGTTTGAGGGTGTAGGCCAGCTCCACATAATCCTGCGCGGAGAGCGTCAATACGGCGCAGCATAAAGCTACGATTGCGGTAAGTTTCTTCATTTTCTATACTTCAATTGGTCAGACATATTTTTCGATCACCCCCAGGCCGAACAGCGCAAAGTCGTACTTCACCGGGTCGTCCGGGTCCAGGAGGCGCAGTTGTTCCGTAAGCTCTGTCGCTGTTTTCCAGTTGGCTTCCGCTTTGGGGATGAGCCCCAGTCGCGCCGCCACCCTGCTTACATGCACATCTACGGGGCATACGAGCTGGGATGGCGAAATATGTCTCCATAGTCCAAAATCCACGCCATTTTTGCTGTCGCGCACCATCCAGCGGAGAAACATGTTCAGGCGTTTGCAGGCGGAGTTGCGGTCCGGCGTGCTCACGTGTTTCCGTGTTCTGTCAGGATGCTCCAGCGAAAAGAACATTTTATGAAAGCCGGTGAGGGCTTTCGTCACGTCTTCGTCCTCCGGGCTCATATGCCCGCTGAAGGCGAATTCCAGCGATGTGATGGACGAATAATAGTGCTGGAGGAACTCTACGAAATAGAGCAGGTCCAGCCCGTTGAACGTCCTGTGTTTGAAGGCCATGAGCCGCATGCGGTCCCGCGCCTGGTGGTTGCGCACAAAATCGTAGGGCGCGTTGTCAAAAAGCGCCATCAGCTCCGAGCATTTATTGATAATGGTCGTGCGGTTGCCCCATGCGAGGATGGCGGCGAACAGCCCGGCAATTTCAATGTCCTGCAATTGCGTATAACGGTGGGGGATGCTTACGGGGTCCCCCGGTACGAACGCAGGCTGGTCGTAATAAGCTGCCTTTGCGTCTAAAAATTCCTTTAGTTGTTGGGACTTCATCGGTTACGGTATATGGAAACCTCCCGTCCATGGCGGGAGGTGTAGGTGCAATGTGCTAAATGTAAAGAGATTATCCCAGCTTTTAAAATCAACCGATGGCTTTTTTCAGGTCTTCCGTGAGGTCCGACGCGTCTTCGATGCCGACGCTCAGGCGTATCAGGGAGTCCGTAAGGCCATTTTTCAACCGCTCTTCCCGTGGTATGGAAGCATGCGTCATGCTCGCCGGGTGCCCGATGAGCGATTCCACGCCGCCGAGGGATTCCGCCAGGGAAAAGAGTTTGGTGCCGCTCAGTACTTTCAGGGCGGCTTCCATGCTGTCGTCCTTTAACGTAAAGGACATCATGCCGCCGAAGCCGCGCATCTGTTTTTTGGCGATATCATGATTGGGATGATCTTCAAAACCACACCAGTAAACTTTATCCACTTTCGGGTGCTGGCGGAGGAAACGGGCCACCGCCTCGCCGTTCTCGCAATGGCGCTGCATGCGCACGTGCAGCGTTTTCAGGCCGCGGAGCACCAGGAAGCAGTCCTGCGGCCCCGGTACCGCGCCGCAGCTGTTCTGTATAAAATATAATTGCTGGGCCAGCGCCTCGTCCTTCACGATCACCGCGCCATGCACCACGTCGCTGTGACCGCCGAGGTACTTGGTGGCGGAATGCACCACGATGTTCGCCCCGAGGTCCAGCGGGTTTTGCAGGTAAGGCGAGGCAAACGTATTGTCCACCGCCAGCAGGATGTTCTTTTCCTTCGCGATGGCCGCCACGGCCGCTATGTCGATGATATTCAGCATGGGATTGGTCGGCGTTTCGACCCAGATCATTTTCGTATGCGCGTTGAGGTGCGGGCGCAAAGCTTCCGCGTCGCGGAGGTCCGCGAAATGGAACCGGATGCCGTATTTGGCGAACACTTTGGTGAAGATCCGGAAAGTGCCGCCGTACAAGTCGCTGGAAGCCACCACTTCATCGCCCGGGGCCAGCAGCTTCAGCACCGCGTCGGTGGCGGCGAGGCCGCTGCCGAAGGAAACGGCGTGCGTGCCGTTCTCTATGGCCGCCAATGCGTTCTGCAAAGCGTCGCGCGTCGGGTTTTGCGTACGGGCGTACTCGTAACCTTTGTGATCGCCGGGAGCCGCCTGCACGTAGGTGGACGTCTGGAAGATGGGCGTCATGATAGCGCCGGTAGAAGGGTCCGGTTCTACGCCGGCGTGTATCAGCTTGGTTCCTAACTTCATGGCTTGGTTTATTTTATGAGAAGTATCAAAGGTACGGAATTTAGAAGGGTTCAAAATACGCCCTTACGTAGTTATACTATAACACTTACGTAGTAGTTCTACGCGCCGCAAACCCTTTTTGTGCGTGGCTTTCAGCGGACGGACCGCAGTGAGGGTCATCACACGGACCATATCCACGCATTTACGAGATAAATTCATGCATTCACCAGAAACGGCTTTACCCGTAAAGTTATTCCGGCTAATTTTACCGTAGGTTTTTCATAGGATATGGTTAAAATTTCTGAAGGCGGTATTCTTACCGCTTTTTTTTATGCAAAAAAGGCAGCGGGATCCCCACTGCCTTTTTTGATCTATTCCGTTCAGCCTGCGGCCGTTATTTCTTTTTTGCCGCCGTGGCGGTGGTCTTTGATTCCGTCCAGCGGATGGGGAGGCTCACCAGCGTATTGTCCCATCCCATCAC
>CBINIO010000597.1:0-2802 GCA_966250725.1 uncultured Chitinophaga sp. | reverse complement strand
GGATAGTTTGACGGAAATCGTGTTCTTCCCGCGCACGGAGGCGCTGGCCTGCATGCATAAAGTAAAAATGATGATCGCGGAGAGCTTAATAATGAGGAGTAGTTTTTTAAGGCTTCGCCGGGGTGGAAGCCAACTCACCACTTGACATTTTTTCATACCTTTGGATTGTCGGTTTATTGAATAGTTCATGTATACGCATAGCAATGTCATTAGCCGCATCCGACGGGAAATGGTGCGAACATTTCCCGTTTTCTTTGGCTGTATTGCCGGAAAAAAATGATTGCTGGTTTGTACGGATTATGCCATAGGCACGTTTTTAATGATCAGTGTTCCTGTTTTGCTGTTGCTGTTCGTTAGTGTTAAAAAATCTATTCTATCCAGATGATGCCGTCGGCATCTTTTTTAAAGTGGAATGAGCCCGTCAGCTCCAGCGCTTCCAACGCTTCGGTGAGCGTTTCTTTCTCAAACACGGCTGTCAGCGTTACCTGTTTCTTATTCTCGTTCCGGAAACGGATATCCGCCCCGTACCACTGTTCCAGCAGCACGGCCACCTTTTCCAGCGGCAGCGATTTAAAGGCGAGCTTGTTTTCCACCCAGGCGGTCTCGGCGATCACGCTGTCCTTCACCTCGGTAAGCGCTGATTTTACGATGGGCGCTTCCGGTATGTTTTCCTGTTCGGCCAGCCCGCTGCTGATGGGCGCAAGGGTAGGCACGCTGAGCTTTTCGTTGGGTTTCAGCCGCACGGTCTTTTTATCCATCACCACTTCCACCACGCCGCTCACCAGCGAGGTAACGGCGTTTTCTTCGCCGGGGTAAGCGCGTACGTTGAAGGTGGTGCCGAGCACCCTGATGGAAAATGCGGTAGTGTTCACGATGAAAGGATGCTGCGCGTCTTTGGCGACGTTAAAAAAGGCCTCGCCGGTGAGCGTTACCTCGCGCTGTTTGCCGCTGAACTGCTTCGGGTAATCCAGCCGGCTGCCGGCGTTGAGCCATACGGTGGTGCCATCGGGCAATTTGATCTGCGAACGGGAGCCGCTTTGCGTAACAAGCTGCTGCAATTCCCCGCCGCCGCCGGTTTTGCCGGGCCACAACGCGTAGCCGGCGTACAGGGCCAGCGCCAGGGCCGCGGCCACGCCGGTAAGGCGGAACAGCATGCGGCGGACGCCGCGTCTTTCAGGTTCCGGCTCTTCCTCTTCGTTTTCCATCGCCGCTTCCAGTCTTTCAAGATGCCGCTGCAAGGCCTGCCCGGTTTCTTCGGGGGTGAAACGTTTTTGTTTGTCGTGCCAGGGTTGCATCATTACTTCCTTTACGTAGGAAGCGTCAGGATGCTGCTGCAACAGGCGTTCGAGCTCCTGCTCCTCTTCAGGAGGCAGCTGGTTCGCCATTTTTTTGGCCAGCAGGTTCCAGATCTTGTCATGCATCATACCAACAGGACAACCGGGGAGCGGAAAGTTCCCTAAAAGGGAACGGGATTTTTTTTGAAAGGAATTGCAGGGACAGATCGGCGGAGACGGAAAGGCCTGCGGAAGCGGCTTTTAAGATGCCGGCGAAAGTCCGACCGGGAGCCGCGTCAGCGGAAAAGGTAAGACCGCGCCATGTCCGCCGGCATATCCAGCCGGATGGCCTCCGCGATCTTTTTTACGGCGATGGCCAGCTGGGCGTCCACTGTTTTGGGGGAGATGTTTAACAGCTCGCCCACTTCGCGGTATTTCAAACCGTCCAGCTTCACCAGGCTGAAGATAAGCTGGCAGCGTGAAGGAAGGCTGCGGATGGCGGATTCTATCTTCTGCGTTACTTCGGCGGACAGCATGTTCTGCTCCAGGTCAGGACTGAGGGCGAGGGCGTCGGTATCGAGGTTGTCCAGGCTCATGTGCTGGTGCCTGCGTTGCTGGCGGACGGCGTTGAGGCTCTGGTTGCGGGTGCAGACGTAAAGGTACACCACCGGGTTGTTCACGTCATGAAGCTGCGCGCGTTTACGCCAGAGCATAATGAACACATCCGACACTATTTCTTCTGCAAGGTGCCAGCTGCCGGTAATGGCGGCGGAAAAATGGATCAGGCGGGAACAAAGCGCTTTATACAGCCCCTTGTACGCATCCTGGTCGCCGTCGTCACATACCTGCCGGAAATATTGATGGAGCATTTCCTCGTTCGTCATGCCGGAAAAATATGGAATTGTTCTGTGGCAAATATTAACGCAATATTATTTCTTCGCGGATGCTGATTCTGATTGATATAAAGAGTAACAGACCCAAGTTAATAAAACTTTCAACAAGCCGCCAACAATTATTTTTTCTTACCAGCTGAAAATGAAAAGGGTGCAACGGTATCCGATGCACCCTTCTTTCAGCAGAAAAAAAAATTAAACGGCCTGCAGCCCGAGCTTTCCCGCCAGCCAGCTTTGCTTCAGCGGCACGAGCCAGCGCGTTTCCAGCTCGCCTTTGGTTTGAACGGTGTTGTTGAGATAAAGGGTATCCGGTGACAGGTATCCTTTTTCGAGCGCGTAACCCACCTGCGCCAAAGGCAGCAGCTCGAGCCTGTCCTTTACGACAAAGCCCAGCGCGAGCCGGTCGAAGAGATTTACGTTATACTGGCGTTCCAGGCTTTTGATGATGCGCACGGAGCTGTCTGTGCTGCATCCGCTCACGCCGGCCTCGCTTTCGTCGGCGATCAGCACGATCACCTGGTTAAAAAGCAGGCTGCCCCAGCCTTTTACGGGCGTTCCGTGGGAATTCCACTGCGTGGTGAACTGGTGCAGCTGCTCGCCGATCTCTGCGGATTCCTGCGCTGAGAAGGGGCGGT
>CBINIO010000596.1:0-2803 GCA_966250725.1 uncultured Chitinophaga sp. | reverse complement strand
TGATGGGTATTGCCGGCGGCGCCATCCTCCCGCTGATCTACAGCGGCCTCAGCACCAACCTGGATGGCAACCTGCGCCTGGCTTACGTGATCATGATCCCCTGCTACCTGTATATCCTTTATTTTGCCGCCTCAGGTCATAAAAAAGGCCTGCCGGCTTAATAGTCAACGATATTACTTATCTAAAAAATGCTGCTGCCTGCCGCTAAAACCGGCTACGCAGCAGCATTTTTTCTTTTCGGGTGGGAAAAACGGCGCTTTTTTATATTTTTAGGTGTCAAAAGTACCCTTCTAAAATGATTGAGAAAGCAACCGAGCAGTTTAAAAAGTTATTTCATAAGACACCTATCATCGTTTCTTCTCCCGGCCGCATCAACCTGATCGGCGAGCATACGGATTACAACGAAGGTTTTGTGCTGCCAGCGGCCATCGATAAAAAGATCGTTTACGCCATCGCCCTCAACGGCACGGACACCTGCAACGCCTACGCCATGTTCAGCAACGAAATGGCTTCTTTTTCCCTCGAAAATATCCGTCCCTCCGAAGGATGGATCAATTACCTGAAAGGCGTGGTATACCAGCTGCAGCAGCGCGGCCTGGAAGTGAAGGGTTTTGACTGCGTGATCACCGGCGATATTCCCATCGGTGCGGGCATGAGCAGCTCCGCCGCGGTGGAGGGAGGGCTGAACGTGGCGCTGGACCATTTATTAGGGTTTAATCTCAGCCGGATGGACATGGCGAAGATCGGGCAGCTGGCCGAGCATACTTTCCCCGGCGTCAAATGCGGCATCATGGACCAGTTTGCCAACCTGCACGGGCAAAAGGACAGGGTGATGCTGCTGGACTGCCGCAACCTGGAGTTTACTTATTTCCCTTTCGAGTTTTCAAAAACATATAAGATCGTGCTGGTGAACTCCATGGTGCACCACTCGCTCGCTTCCTCGGAATACAATGTGCGCCGCGCGCAATGCGAGGAAGGGGTGAAGATCCTGCAGGAATTTTTCCCCGACATCAACAGCCTGCGCAACCTCACTTCCGCGCAGGTGGAACAATACAAAGACAAGCTGCCGCCCAGGGTTTACGACCGCTGCCGTTACGTAACGGAAGAAAACGAACGCGTGGAAAAAGCCTGCGCGCACCTGCAGCGCAACGAGCTGAAAGAAGCGGGCGAGCTGATGTTCGCTTCTCACGAAGGCCTCAGCAAACTCTATGAAGTATCCTGCCCCGAGCTGGATTTCCTCGCCAACCTGGCCCGCAACCGTCCAGAAGTAGCCGGCGCGCGCATGATGGGCGGCGGTTTCGGCGGCTGCACCATCAACCTCGTAAAAACCGCGGAGGTAGCGGGTTTTGTGGCGCATGTGCAAGGGAAGTATGAAGCGGCGTACGGGAAGGTGCCCGAAGTGTATGTTACTGCTATTGAGGATGGGGCGAAGGTGGTGGCTTGATAGGCTCACCGGACATTTCAGGCATTTTCGAAAATTGGCCTCATGTGTATGTTACGTTATCCAGGCAGCGCAATGGTAACTTCGAAAGGCTCCCGCGCATCCTGCATGCACCGATGACACAATTTTTTCAAAAGCATTTGTCCGCACATAGGGAACAAACTCGTCATCCTGCATGCACCCATGACATGATTTTCTTCAAAAGCATTTATCCGTATTTTGGAAATAAACTCGCTGATCCCTGTGCTCTGCAAGGCACCGATGACACAATTTCCTTCAAAAACATATATCCGTATTTTGGGAATAACTCGTTGATCCCGGTATCCTGCACGCCACCGATCAAGCACTACTTCTTCAAAATCGCATCCACACGCACATCGGGTACAAATTCCTTGATCCCCGTGATCCTGCATCGTGTAAAATCAGCGTGCAGCGAATGGAGCACAAAATTGTATTCCTCCGGTACTACCACCGAAGGCACCTGCAGCACAGCCGTTTCCCCGGAATTATACCATTCATCTCCCACAGGCTGGCTGGCCGTATAACTTCCGGGATCGTTCCAGCCTGCTGGAAGCGCTTCCGCATTGAGCACTGTTTTGCGAAGTTCGTCAGGAATATCGATATACATGATCGCGAAGTCGCGGTTAAATCCATAACCGTTCCTCCGCACCAGGTTTTCCATCACCGCCAGTGAAATGCTCCCGGTCGTATAGATCACCTTGTTCCCCTCGGAGTTCCATCTGCCGGCAACGCCCGGCGCAAAGAGATTTTTAGCGTACCGCTTCAGTACGATCCTGTAAACAGTCATACACGGCTGTTTTAAAGCGAATATCCATAAGCGATCCTGTCCACCTCCTGTGAAATAAGATCAACCCCGCCGGGCGTAACCAGCCATTTCACCGGCTTGTCCTTCAAATGTGAAAGCGGCTTTTGCAGCCACTCCCTGAACTCATGAAGATCACTGAAAACGTCTTCTCCTTTTTTGAACAATACGATCAGTTTCAGCAGGTGTTCTCCTTTGACAGGCTCCAGCGGTTTGTCATGCTCCTTATAGTTGGAAAGCGTGCGGGGCGAAATGTTGATCAGTTCTGCAAGATACTTGTCAGGCATATGAATAAGGTTAGCAAACGTATAAAATACGGAGGTTTTTACTCCTTTCCGCGCATAACGCACGAGGTCAGGCAAACCGGCTGAATATTGGTCAAACTTTCCTTCCAGCGAAGCAGGTTTTGCATTTGCATCCCAATAGCCGACGTCATTGCCGGCCGCCTTTTTCGCGGAGCTGTTTTTGGTAACAGACTTTGCCATATTCATCGGAATTTGCCTCTCCAAACATACGAATATTTTCCATTCCTAAAAAGA
>CBINIO010000595.1:0-2803 GCA_966250725.1 uncultured Chitinophaga sp. | reverse complement strand
CTGGCTGAATGATTTTCGGCCAGCCTCTTTTTTATGCGGGAAATATTATTTCACGAGCGCGTCGATGGCGCGGTGTACCTGTTCGAAGGGAAAACCTTTCAGCACGGCGTCCATCTGCGCTTTAACGGCCTCGTTGTTGAGGTTGCCGATGCTGCCCTCGTGTGTGTGATGAATGTCCGTATCGGGCTTAAAAGCGCCTTTTTCAATGTCGCGGCCTACCTGTTTGTACGCTTCGCGGAAAGGCGTGCCTTCAAGCACGAGGCGGTTCACTACCTCCACGCTGAAGAGGTACTGGTATTTTTCGTCTTTGAGAATGTCTTCTTTGATGCGGATGTTTTCCAGCATGAGCCGGCTCATCTGCAAACAGCTGCGCAGCGTGGCGAAAGCTGGGAAAAGATTTTCCTTTAGCAGCTGCAAGTCGCGGTGGTAGCCGGAAGGCAGGTTCACCGTCATCATGGCGATCTCGTTCGGCAGCGCCTGCAATTTATTGCAATGCGAGCGGATCAGCTCCCAAACGTCCGGGTTCTTTTTATGCGGCATGATGCTCGAACCGGTGGTCAGCTCGTCAGGGAAACCGATAAAACCGAAGTTCTGGTTCATGAACAAACAGGCGTCCATCGCCATTTTGGACAGCGTGGCAGCGATGCCGGACAATGCGAACGCGACGAGCTTCTCCGTTTTACCGCGGCCCATCTGCGCGTACACTACGTTGAAATTGAGCGTATCGAAACCCAGCAGCTTCGTGGTCATGGTACGGTTGAGCGGGAAGCTGGAACCGTAGCCAGCGGCGGAGCCGAGGGGATTTTTATTCACCACTTTGTAAGCGCCCTGCAGCATCGTAAGATCGTCCACCAGGCTTTCGGCGTAAGCGCCGAACCATAGTCCGAAGGACGAGGGCATGGCAATCTGCAGGTGCGTATAACCGGGCAGGAGATGTTGTTTGTATTTTTCGCTTTGCGTTTGCAGCAGGCCGAACAGCGATACGGTTTCATGCACGATGTTTTCCAGCTCGTGACGGAGGAACAGCTTCAGGTCTACCAGCACCTGGTCGTTGCGCGAGCGGCCGCTGTGGATCTTTTTGCCTGATTCGCCCACCCTTCTCGTCAGCAGCAGCTCCACCTGCGAGTGGATATCCTCCACGCCGTCTTCCAGCACAAAGCTGCCCGCGGCGATCTCCGCGTATATCTGCTTCAGCTCTTTTTGCAGCACGGCAAGGTCTTCTTTGGAAAGCAGCCCGATGGACTCGAGCATGGCGATGTGCGCGAGGGAGCCCTGCACGTCGAACGGTGCGAGGTATGCGTCCATTTCGCGGTCGCGGCCTACGGTGAACTGCTCTACTTCGGCCAGCGCCGTTTTATCCTTTTGCCAGATTTTCATACTGTTGCTGTTTAAAGATCATATTTGCCAAAAATCCTTTGTTTGATATCCGGCCATTCTTCTTTGAGTATCGAGAAATACACGGAATTGCGCAAGTGCCCCGTCCAGGTGATCATGTGGTGACGAAGAATGCCTTCCTGCGTACAACCAATGCCCAGCATGGCTTTGCGCGACTTCTCGTTGCGCTCGTCCGTTTTCAGCTCCACGCGGTTGAGGTCCCATACTTCGAATGCGTATCGCAGCATGGCAAATTTCATCGCGCGGTTGAGGCCGCTGCGCTGAAAGCGGGGATGCAGCCAGGTGGCGCCTATCTCCGCTCTTTTGTGCGCTTCCGCGATGCTCATAAAACGCGTGCTGCCGGCCACTTCGTTCGTTCCCTTGTCTATCACCACGTACGGCATGCACAAGCCCTGTTTTTTTTCAGCGAAAGCCGTTTGCATATACCGCTCCAGCTCTTCGCGGCTGCTGATGCGGCCGAGGCCTACTTCCCAGAGCGACGGCTCCAGCGCCACTTCCTGCAGCGCGTCCGCATCGGAAGGTTGCATCGGGCGCAGCAATACGCGTTTGTTTTCAAGTACCGGCTGTTCCATGCCTGCTAATTTACGCCATTCACGACGGACAGCAGGCGGATATATGTATCGATGCCCTGGCGGATCTCGTCGAGGTAAATAAATTCGTCCGCGGTATGGCTCCTGGCGGAATCGCCCGGCCCTACCTTCACCGACGTGGCGGGTATCAGCGCCTGGTCGGAAGTGGTGGGCGAGCCATACAGCTGCTTGCCCAGCCCGATGCCCGCCTGCACCAGCGGGTGGTGTTCGGGAATGAAGGAAGGGCGCATCCGCATGCTGCGCGGCGTTACGCTGCACTGCACATTGGCGCGGATGGTGTCCAGCATTTCTTCCAGTGTATACTGGTCGGTGGCCCGCACGTCCACCACGAACGAACATTCGGCGGGCACTACGTTGTGGGCTTTATTGGAAGTCTGGATAACGGTCACGCTCATTTTTACCGGCCCCAATGTAGGCGACACCTTCGGGAAACGGAAATTGCGGAACCAGCTGATGTCGTCCATCGCTTTGTACAACGCGTTCTCCCCTTCGTCGCGCGCGGCGTGACCGGCTTTGCCCTGCGCCACGCAATCGAGCACCATCAATCCTTTTTCGGCCACGGCTAAATCGGTTTTGGTCGGCTCGCCCACGATCGCGAAATCGATGGGAGGCAGCTGCGGCAAAATGCTTTCGATGCCGTTCACCCCGCTGATCTCTTCCTCCGCGGAAGCCGCCAGCAGGATATTGTAAGGCAATCCCTCCATTTCATAAAAATGCAGGAAAGCGGCGATCAGGCTTACGAGACAGCCGCCCGCGTCGTTGCTGCCGAGGCCGAATAATTTCCCGTCTTCCACCACGGGCACAAAAGGATCGCGGGT
>CBINIO010000594.1:0-2813 GCA_966250725.1 uncultured Chitinophaga sp. | reverse complement strand
CTCACCCTCAGCAAAAACAAGCTGAAAAAATTCGACGGGATAGAAAATTCCTCGTACAAGGACCAATACGTGGTAGGCAAATCGCTGACCATCCAGAAAGGATATGAGTTCGTACGCGTGAACCCCGACGACGGCGTGGCCGAATTCCGCGACCTGGACGGCGACGGCGACATTTCCGAATTTACCGACTACGTGATACTCGGCCAGTACATGCCGAAATTTTATGGTGGCCTGCAAAACTCGCTGCGTTACAAAAATCTCGAGTTCGACTTCCTGTTCCAGTTCGTAAACCAGGAAGGCCCGGGCATCAATTACGGTTACGAATCGAACCCGTACGGCGCGTTCGCTAACAAAGACCGCAGCGCGCTGAACCGCTGGCGCAAAAAAGGCGACATCACCAACTATCCCCGCGCCACGAGGACCGGCGCAGATGTTGGCTGGGACCTGTACCGCCTGTCCACCGCCGTTTGGAGCGACGCGTCTTATATCCGTTTGAAGAACGTTTCGCTGCGTTACGATCTCACCGCTTACGCCCGCGCGCTGAAGCTGAGCAGGCTGGTGGTGTACGCCAATGCGCAGAACCTGCTCACCTTCACCGATTACGAAGGGTTTGATCCCGAAACGCAGGGCTTCAGGATGCCGCCGATGAAAAACATTACAGCAGGCATTCAGCTTACTTTTTAATGGACTTTAAACAACAAACGATGAAAAGCATACAATTCCTGATCATAAGCGCCGCCGTTCTTTTCGCGTCCTGCTCCAAATTCGTGGACACGCCTACGCCAAAGACCGAGCTGGTATCGCAGCTGGTGTTCACGGACGATCAAACGGCTTCCGCCGCGGTGGTGGGCCTGTACGTGAACATGAACGGGTACAATTACCAGTTCGCCAACTCGCTCATCAACTTTCTCACCGCCATGCAGGCGGACGACCTGTACTATTTCAGCACCTTCGAGAACTATAACGTGTTCCGCGAAGTAAGGCTGCTGCCGAACAGCCAGTATGTAAACGCGTACTGGACGTCGCTCTACTCCTATATTTACCAGTCCAATTCCTGCATTGAAGGGCTTACCGCCGCGCAAAACCTTACGCCGTCCGTGAAGGACCAGCTGCTCGGGGAATCGTACTTCATGCGCGCGTTCTTCTATTTTTACCTCGTCAACATGTATGGCGACGTGCCGTTGGTCACTTCCACCGACTACGTGGAAAACGGCGCTAAAGGCCGCGACCCGGCGCAGAGCGTATACGCCCAGATCATCAGCGACCTCCAGCAGGCAAAATCGCTGATGGCGGACAACTACCAGACCTCCAACCGCGTACGCCCGAACAAATCCGCTGCCAACGCTTTGCTGGCAAGGGTTTACCTCTACACCAAAGATTGGCCCAAAGCAGAGTCCGCCGCCACAGAAGTGCTGACCAACAGCCAGTACGAGCTGCTGGACGATCTGAACAGCGTGTTCCTCGCCAACAGCCGCGAGGCCATCTGGCAGCTGCAGCCCGTGAACGTCGCAGGCGGCCGCAACACCTGGGAAGGTTTTACCACCGTGCCTTTTTCTCCGACTTCCACCGTCGTTTTCCGGCTGGACACCACCAACCTGATCGCGAAATTCGAGACCGGCGACGCCAGGCTCGAAGACTGGACGGACGATCGCTTTTTGTCCACCGGCGCCCACATCTACTGGCCGATGAAATACAAAGTGCGCAGCGGCGCCGCTGCGGTTACCGAATATTCCATGGTCATGCGTCTCGCCGAACAGTTCCTGATCCGCGCGGAAGCGCGCATACAGCAGGATAAGCTGGACGACGGCCGTTCCGATCTCGACTCCATCCGCCTGAGGGCGAACCTGCCCGTATTGCCGGATAACCTCGGCAAATCCGCGCTGCTGCTGGCCGTGGAAAAAGAACGCCAGGCAGAGCTGTTCACCGAATGGGGCCACCGCTGGTTCGACCTGAAACGCACACAGCGCGCGGACGCCGTGCTGGGGCCGATCAAAGGCGCGAACTGGCAAAAGACCGATACGCTGTACCCCATTCCTTCAGACGCCCGGAAAACCAATATAAAACTCACGCAGAACGATGGTTACACTCAATAAGATACTGGCACTGCTGCTGCTACCCCTTTTCGCGGGGGCGCAGCAGCGGGTGACCATTCAGCCCGCCATGCCCGAGCGGGGGCAGACCGTTACCGTAACGTTCGACCCCTCCGTGCAGGGCTCGCCCATCCCGGCCGACGCTTCGCCGGTAACGCTGAACTTCACCTATTCCAATTTTTACGACCTGCCCTGGAAAATAAAAATGGACAGGCAGAACGGTAAATGGGTCGCTTCCTTTAAGCTCGCGGATTTCGCCGTGTTCGCCACTTTTACGCTCGTGAGCGGTGAAGCGGTGGACAAACCTGCGAAGGACAAACATTATGAAGTGGCCGTGTACGACAACGGCAAGCCCGTAAAGGACGGTCATCTTTACAAAGGTTACAGTCTTGGCGCGCAGATCGGCAAAAGCCCGCTGCTGGCTGCAAAGCAGGCGGAGCAGTATAAAAAGGAGCTGGCGCTGTACCCGGACAACTACGAAGCGAAAGTGCGCCTGCTGCAATACAAAATGAAAAACAGCAAGGGGAAGGAAGCGGACAGGTATTACCGCGAAGCGCACAAGGTGATCGCCGACCGTTTTAATACCGCGCCTACCGTGATGGGGAACCTGAACAAAGTAACGATGGCTTACCTGATACTCGGTGAAAGAAGCCGCGTGGACTCCATTTACAAAGTGGTGCGCGAACGTTACCCGGACAGTGAGACCGGCCGCAGCCTGCGCTC
>CBINIO010000593.1:0-2819 GCA_966250725.1 uncultured Chitinophaga sp. | reverse complement strand
ATCCTCTTCCGAGAAATGCATTTTCCTGGGGCATCGCAAAACAATTGTTAATTCTTTCAGGGTTACGATCCGGGGCTCACAAATCGGTGCTTCGGTTTTCTTTCCAATTGCGCAGCGCGTCATAAGACGCGTTCTTTATTTTCCACTCATACATCGGTGCACTCCTTTCAATTATATATCGGTTCTTCAGCTTTTTCTTTCCAATTCCAAAACGTTTCTTTCACCCACCGATCAGCACCGTCGGGCAACCAATGATGATCGAACCGCCATGCGCCGTACTATCCCCCATCCTCGCCGCGGGCATCCCGCCGATCAGCACCGTCGAGGAGCCTTTGATCACCGTGTCCGGCGGGCCGGTGCAGGTGCACATATCGCCCACACGCAGGGCGGGCGCGCCGCCGATCAGTACCGTCGCTCCGCCGGGCGGGAGGGCCGGTCCTCCCACGTGGGGCACCGTTCCCGTCACCATCGGGCAGATATGCATATCGCCTACTCTTGCTGCCAATGACATATTCGTTCAGTTTATTTGTACTATCGCGCCTTTGATCACCGTGTTCGCGCCCGAGCTGATCTCCATGCCTGCCGAACCTTCCGCCTTGAACTGCGTACCGGCCTTCGCTTCGAAACCGGTGGAGCTTTCGAGCTTCACGCTGCCGGAGGCTTTCATCACCAGGTCTTTCGCGCTTTCGATCGTGATGCCGTCCGAAGACAATACGATCCTGTTGCCGTTCAGGTCTTCCACTTTTATCTCTTTCGCGTCTTCGTCCATCACGATCATGTTGCCGCTGGGGCTGTCTATGGTGAGTGTTTTTTTGTCGTCGTTGAAAAGGATGCGCATGCCGCTGCGGGTAATAAAACCTTTTTCGTGGTTATCGTCCGCGGCCGTAAGCGGCGCGGCTTTCGCGCTGCTGTTGAGCATGCCCAGCACGATGGGGTAACGCGGGTCGTCGTCCAGAAAACCGACGATCACTTCATCGTCTATCTCCGGCAGAAAAAAGCTGCCGCGCGAGCCGCCCGCGTCGAGCGTGGAAACCCGCGCCCAGATGCCTTCGCCGTCTATGTCCACCGACGGCACTTTCACCCGGATGCGCCCTTCCCCGTCGGGATCGCCTTCCAGCGCCGTCACCACGCCGATGTGCAGACCATTGATGCCGGGCAGCAATGCGCCCGCGGCTTTCGCCTGCACGTCGAATTTTTCGGTATGCATCTCCGGCGTCATGCCGAGCTGCAGATCGCAGAACCAGTTGCCAAAGCTGATCTCATGCCGCACGCCGCTCACCCAGCCCATGCCGTTGAAACGCGTGCCCAGCCCTTCCAGCGCCACGGTAATGCCCGGCAGCGCTTTCGCAAATCCCTGCACCCTCGCCCTGCCACGCATGAATGCCATGCGGCTGCGCAGCGCGCGGGCGTCCGCCCAATGCTGTACTTCTTCTTCGCTCATCCTGCCGGTTTGCCGCACGGTGAACAGGGGAATGCCAAATTCAGCGGGATCGAGATCGCCGGGCGTCGTCCAGCCGGGGTCGTTGCTTTCCGCTTCCAGCAGGGATTGGCCGGCAGGGTCCCAGGCCTGCGCCTTTACGCTGCCGTACTGATGGTTGCCGTCTATCTCCGCGTCGAACTCGATCAGGTTGCTGCCGTAACGCAGCGTGGCGAGGGCCGTTGCGTCCACCAGCGGTTTTTTCACGTCGATCTTTCCTTCATGCGCGATGCTGATAAAACCGACGGCTTCTATGCGGCTGATAAAAAAATCCCAGTCCGTGCAATCGTATTGCACCATCCCGGCATGCGTTACCGGCGTGTCTTCCACTTCACCGGTCAGCCCTTCCTTGTCGAGTATCGCCGCGGCGATGTCGCTGTCTTTCATTTCTTCGTACACCGCGCTGTTGCGGCCGATGGTGAGCAGGGTCGACTTGTCCCTGCATTCCACCACCAGCTCCGACCGCTGCTGGCGCACGCGCAGGGAGTGGCGCACCACGATGCCTTTGAAGATCGTTTCTTCCACGCTATGATAACCCGCCAGTATCTCGATCTCGTTGCCGGGAATAAAAAGCTGCTGGTTGCTGACGGGCCAGTCGCCCAGCGCGGCGCTGCCGTCCGCGATCACGAGCCGCGCGGAGGGAATGCGGTTGGCTTCGTTATGAACGGAAACGGCATGCACGGGAATATTGCCGGGAAGGGGCTGGCCGTTCACGTTCACCGTAAAGGTCACCAGGCTTGTATCCTGTTCTATCGGTAATAATCCGGCGCCGCTCATGGTTTTGTTTTTTTAGCGGGAGGAAAAAATATTTCCTTTCCTTCCCGGAGTTGTCTGAAGTTGAAGAGCTTGTTCACTTTCGCCACTTCGATATAATAATCGGGCGTGCCGTAAATGCTGTGGCTCATCAGCAGGATATTGTCCCCGGCCGTTACTTTCCGCACATGCGTGAGGTCGGGCGAGCTGTTGTTCTGCTCCAGCTCGCGCAGCCTGTCCGTGATGGAACCGTCAAAGGTGGCTCGGGCTTCCACGCGCAGCGGCGAGCCGTCGGGCGCGAATAATTTATAATTCAGGCTCAGGCTGCTGAGCACGCCTTCAAACACGAGCTTGCCCCAGGTGAGCTGCACCCTGCGCGGCGAGTGGCCGGTGCCGTCGTAAGTGTACACCACGTGCGCGAACTTGTAAAGCTCCTTGCTCACATCGTAAGGTTCGTCGCCGCTGAACAGCCCGGCCACCGCGCCCGCGATGGGCACGTTGTCCAGCGGGCCGGCAGGCGGCGGTATCACGCCGGTGCCGTCGAACAGGAAGGTAAATTCCAGCGCGGGCGGCGAGGTGTTCGCGTACT
>CBINIO010000592.1:0-2820 GCA_966250725.1 uncultured Chitinophaga sp. | reverse complement strand
ACCGGCGCCGAGGGCAGCCATTCTTCGCCGCGGAAAGCATGCGAGATCTTCATCAGGTAATCGTCCACCACCACCGCGAGGTGATAGGTGGGCATACCGTCCGCTTTCAGCAGCACTTTGTCGTCCACCGTGCTGGTCTGGAAGCTCACTGTTCCGCGGATCATGTCGGTAAACTGCACTTCTTCGTTTTCCGGCATATTGATGCGAATCACGTGAGGCGCGCCTTTTTCCAGCAGGGCCTTTACTTCCTCCGCGTCCAGCGTGAGCGAGTTGCGCATGCTGCGGCGGATGGAATGGTTATATTGAGGGGAATGGTTGCCGCGCGCTTTTTCCACTTCGCGCATGGCCTCTAGCTCTTCCGGCGTATCAAAAGCATAATAGGCATGGCCTGACTGCACCAGCTGCTCCGCATACTCGCGGTAAAGCGCCTTGCGTTCGCTTTGGCGGTAAGGGCCGTACGGGCCGCCTTTGTGCGGGCCTTCGTCCGCCTCCAGGCCGCACCAGCGCAGGCATTCGATGATATACTCTTCAGCGCCCGGAACATACCGGGTCTGGTCCGTATCTTCTATCCTCAACACAAACTCGCCGCCGTGATGACGGGCGAAAAGATAATTGAACAACACCGTGCGCACGCCGCCGAGGTGTAAACCGCCGGTCGGGCTGGGTGCAAAGCGCACCCTTACTTTTTTATGATCCATACGGCGCAAAAATAATAATTTCGGGCTTGGGAATCATGATTCAAATCCCTGTAACATGTTCTATTTTACGAAAACGCCCGCTTTCCTGAAAACGCTGTACAAAAGCTGCACCTGGAACTTCTCCCCGGCCGCCCCCGTCGTTTACCTGACGTTCGACGACGGCCCGCACCCCAAAGCCACGCCCTTTGTACTGGAAACGCTCAAAAAATACGAAGCCAAAGGCACCTTTTTCTGCATCGGGAAAAACGTAGTGGAGCACCCGGACATCTACCAGCAAATACTGTCTGACGGTCATGCTGTGGGCAATCATACCCACAATCATCTCAACGGCTGGAAAAGCCCGACCGCCAAATATCTCGCCAACATCCGCGAAGCGGCGCAATACATCCGCTCCGATCTTTTCAGACCGCCATACGGCCGCATTTCCCCCTTCCAGATCAGGGAACTGAAAAAGGATTACCGGATCATCATGTGGGATATTCTCAGCGCGGATTTCGACACTTCGCTCACCGGCGAGCAATGCGTGCAGAACGTGGTGTTCAAGCTGCAGCCGGGTTCCATCGTGGTGTTCCACGACAGCGAAAAGGCCTGGGACCGCATGCAATACGCCTTTCCCAGGGTGCTGGAGCATTGCAAACGGCAGGGCTGGCGCTGCGAGGCGATCGTGTAGACGCTACGGCTGCCAGGCACAAAAAAAGGGCGGCCCAACCGGTCCGCCCTCAAAAAGATATGGTTATTCAGCCGTATTAAGGCTTCAGTGTAATTTCTTTTGATTTATCGCCAACGGTCAGCATGGCTTTATCGTCACACTCGCCTTCGCCGTAGTTAATGGAGGCTACTTTGGTGTTTACGGTAACGGTCAGTTCGCCCTTATCGATCCATTTGCAATCGAGATCTCTGTGCAGCGGCGTTTTGATCTGCACCTTGGCGCTGCTGATGCTGTCCTGCAGGATGGCATGGCCAGTAAGTTCATAAGCGTCGTCTCGGATAGAAAGGGTACCGCCGCCTTCTGTCTGCTGCAGTGTACGTGTGCCGCTGTACATTACCACGTTGCCATCAGGATAGGTGAGCTTGCCGCCTTCCACCATGTACGTATACGCGAAACCACCGTTAGAAGAGAGATTGGTCAGCTTTTGCGTACCTTCTACTTTTATACCGTTCACGGAATAATTTTCAAAAGTGATAACAGCGGTGGCGCTGTTTTGCCAGAACATCTTGTCAACCACAACGATGATCTTCCCTTTCCGGGTGCGGCCACCAGCGTCCGTACAGGCGTCGCCGTAATTAATGGTGATGGTTTTGGGAAAGGTGATCAGGTCCGCAGGCTCAAAGCTGAACTCCACTCCCTCGCAACGCGCCAATCCCTGCACGGAGGCGGCCTGGCGGTTCTGGCCATTCAGTCCCGTTTGTGTCGCGTTCACATCAATTACTTCGGTAAACGCATCTTCATATATCGCATTGACCTCTGTTTCCCTTTGAGCCGCGGATATGGTCAGCTGGTCCTGTTTTTCGTCCATGCCGGTCTTGTCGTCTTTCTTGCAGGCGAAGAACAGGGTGATGGCACAGATGGTCAAAGCTGTAGCAGAGAGAACTTTGTTCGTGTTAAAATAGTGTTTCATCATAGTGGTTTTAATAGGTAATGGCATATTCAGACTGTAACTTTGCGGCAGGGTTTAAATCACCCTTTCCGGAATTTAAGGAATTAAAGATAAACAATTAATCGAAAAAAACAATATGTAATGGACTGGATAGATACGCATGCCCATCTGTATTCCACCGAGTTTGCACCGGACCGGCCGGAAATGATCGACCGGGCGCTGCGGCAGGGCGTGAACAGGCTGTTGCTGCCGAATATCGACGAAGATTCCATTGCCGGCATGCTGGCGCTGGAAGCGCAATATCCAAAGGAATGCCTGCCCATGATGGGCATCCACCCGGTGTATGTGAAAGAAAACGTAGAAGCGCAGCTGGCTATTGTACAAGGCTGGCTCGAAAAGCGGAAATTCTGGGGAGTAGGTGAAATAGGGCTTGATTTTTACTGGCCCACGGAATACCGGGAGCAGCAATTCCTTGCTTTCAGGCGCCAGCTGGAGCTTTCCGCCCGGCACGGCCTCCCCGTTTC
>CBINIO010000591.1:0-2826 GCA_966250725.1 uncultured Chitinophaga sp. | reverse complement strand
CGCCGTTTTCGGAGCCGGTGCGGTTCGTCGTGCAGCATACTTTCAAACGCAGCGACAACCGCCGCCCGTATCACCTGAAATGGCTGATGCTAGTGTTTTTCGTTCCTTTCATAGGGTATGGGCTCTACCTTTGGCTTACCCGCAACTATTCCTCCTCATCCTCCAACTGACGGCCATACCGGCCGCGCCATCTCGCCGAAAGCTCCCGGTGCTGCCGGATCGCTTTTACGGATAACCGTATGCCGATGTACAGGCAGAATACCGAGGCCATTACGAGAAAAAGACTGTTGCCGATAAAAAGAAAAAAGTCGAACGCGCCATGGAACGCGATGGCCCAAAAAAGCCCGGTGAACAATAACGTGCCGCGATGCTGCGGTATAAATTTCGCCAGCCCGGCGTAATACCCCATCAGCACGGCAAAAGCGGCATGAGCGGGCACGGAGATGAACATTCTCACCCAACCGGTGCCGATGCCGAACTGCAGCACGTAGCTGATGTTCTCCGCCGTCGCAAAACCCATCCCGATCATCACGGAATACACGATGCCGTCAAAAGGCTCGTCGAATGACGGTTTGCGGAAAGCGTAATAACGCAGTACCAGGAATTTCCCCAGCTCCTCGCTAAAACCCACCACGCCGAACGCAAATATGGCTTTGTTGAACAAGCCGGGCACGCTGGCCGTCCAGCCGGCGGAAGCGGCCAGCACCTGCAGCGTCAGCGGAAGGATGACGGAAAGCACGCCCAGCAAAAAACAGCGGATAAGCAGCCGGGCAGGTTCGCGGTCATGCCCGTCGAGCATATAGATCAGCAGGGAAATAGCGATGCCGGGGGCTACGGCGATCGCCAGCGCGTGCAATAATTCCGGCGACATTATAATCCTTTTTTGAGTTTACGCGCTTGCAGGTAGGCCTCCAGCTCCGCGCGGCCAAAGCTGCTGAGGTTCTTTTCTTTGGTAAGACCGCCTTTTTGCGCCGCCAGCGTACCATAGCGGATGTCCTTATACCCTTCGATGGAATGCGCGTCGGGATCGATGGAGATCAGCGCGCCTTTTTCAAGCGCGTAAGCGATCCATTCCCAGTCGATGTCCAGCCGGCGCGGGTGCGCGTTCAGCTCTATCACTACCTCGTTCGCCACGCAGGCGTCAACGATGGCTTTATGATCGACCGGGTAGCCGTTGCGGCTGAGCAGCAGGCGGCCGGTCATATGCCCGAGTATAGTGGTGTAAGGATTGGAAATGGCTTTCAGCAGGCGCGCCATGGCTTTTTCTTCCGGCATTTTGAGGTTGGTGTGCACGGAAGCGATCACCAGGTCGAAAGTTTTCAGCACCTCGTCCGGATAGTCGAGGCTGCCGTCGTTAAGGATGTCCGCCTCGATGCTTTTGAAAATGCGGAAGGGCGCGAGCTGTTTGTTCAGCTGTTCGATCTGCTCATGCTGCGCAACGATGCGCTCCACATGCAGCCCGTTCGCATAAAAAGCGGAGCGGGAGTGGTCGCTGATCACGAGATACTCGAAACCCTGATCCCTGGCGGCTTTCGCCATGTCTTCCAGGCTGGCGGTACCGTCGCTCCATTGGCTGTGCGAGTGGATGATGCCTTTGATGTCCGTGGACTGGATGAGCGCAGGCAATGCGCCGTTAGCGGCAGACTGCACGATGGCCGCGGTTTCGCGGAGCGCGGGCGGGATGAACGAAACGCCGGCGTTCGCGAATATTTCTTCTTCCGTGGCCTCTTCGCCGCCGGAAGTTTTGCCGGTGTGCGCAAAAAACGCGTCGAGGAAAGTTTCCGTGCCGGTGGTGGTGAACAGTTTGGTGGCGAAGTGGTCCGCCTCCACGCCGTAGACCTTTATTTTGATATGCTCCTTGTATTGCAGCAGGATGGCGTCGTCCGTATTGTCCAGCCGGTTAAAGCCTTCCAGCGTTCTGAATTGTTCCGCCACCTGGTCTATCGCCATGCCGATCACAAACTCCAGCTCGTCGATGACCGGCTGCTGCCGTCTGAAAGCGCCTGTGATAGCCACTTTGGCGGGAGCGAAGGATTGGGAGAGGAGCGAAGTGAGCTCTTCCGCAAAACTTTCGACCTCGGCATAGAGGAACCTTTCGCGGTTGGACAGGAAAAACTCGATGCTCTGGCGGATGCTTTCCTGCGTTTTTTGCCCGAAGCCTTTCAGGAGGGTGAGGCGGTTTTCGTTGCAGGCGTAGAGCAGCTCGCCGAGGGTCTCGATCTCCAGCTCTTTCCAGATGGTGGCGATCTTTTTTGGGCCGATGCCTTTGATGCGCATCATGTCGAGGATGCCGGGGGGCGTTTTGCGGAGGTAATCTTCCAGCAGGCCGAACTGCCCGGTCTCCAGCATTTCTATCACGCATTTGCCGGTGGATTCCCCGATGCCTTTGATGCGGAACACCTCTTCGCGCGGGGTGTCCTGTAGGGGAACGGAAAGTTTTTCTATCTGGAAAGCGGCATTGGCGAAAGATTTGGCTTTGAAGGGATTATCGCCGTGGATATCCATCAGTTTGGCCAGCAGGGAGAGGTTATCGGAGATGATGTAATTGTCCATAGAGGCCCTAAGTTATGCAAAAAAAAAGAACCCCGATTTGCATCGAGGTTCTTTATGCTACAGTTTGTAATTCCGATCTTACATGGCCGGAGCTGCGGGAGCAGAAGGAGCAGCCTTTTTCTTAGCAGGCGCTTTCTTCTTGGCAGGCGCTTTTTTAGCAGCGGCTTTCTTTTTAGGAGCAGCTTTCTTAGCAGCAGCTTTCTTTTTAGGAGCAGCTTTTTTAGCAGCAGCTTTCTTTTTAGGAGCAGCTTTCTTGGCAGCAGCTTTCTTTTT
>CBINIO010000590.1:0-2827 GCA_966250725.1 uncultured Chitinophaga sp. | reverse complement strand
TCCGCACCAGCTTTTGCACCATAAACCCGTCCTGCTCAAGCGTTTTGCCGATCAGGCTTTTATAAAAGTGCATGGTGGAACCGAGGTAGGCCGCTTTCCTGTTCGCCGCCCATTTATGTTCCTGGCGTTTGTTCTTCGGTTTTTTCAGCTCGAACATCGGGTTGCCGTAATACATCGAATAACCCGCCCGCATATCGTACGTAAAATGGATCAGCAGGAATTTGATGCGGTACCCTAGCGCTGCGTTCTCTATCACCAGGAAGTCGTCCGCCGCGGCGGTGAGCGTGTTGGTGCGCCGGTCGTAACGCAGGTCCACGATCTCGCCGTTCATCAGCTCGCATTGTTTTGCAAAACTGCTCTGCCCGACGAAAGTGTTCACGAATATCCGCATCCATTTTTCGCGCTCCGGGTCTCTACGCACCACGTGCTCTTTCAGCACGCCTGCTTTCGGTTTTAGTACGATCGTAATGCCGCTTACATCGGCCTGCACTTCCACCGGCGTTATCACCGGTTCGTAACCGAGGTACGACACGATCAGCTCGTATTTGCCCGGCGGTATCTGCTGTATCGTGAAGTTTCCCGCTTCCGTTGTTCTGTCGCCGAGCGTGGTCTGGTTGAGGAAGGCGCTTGCAAAGGGCAGCGGTTTCCCGCTTTCGTCCTGCACTTTCCCGCTCAGCCGGAACACCGTTTGCGCAACGGCGGGCGTGATCCCTGCGGCCATCCAGATAAAGATCCCAAGCAATACAACTCTCATAATTACGATACTATCGTAAATCTACGAACAATTCGTAACACTTCCAAATTTATTCCTGACATAAAAAAAGAGGATGTATCAAAATCTCCGACACATCCTCTAAATCCGGTTATTTGGAAGTTGAAACTTCCGGTTCTTTCAGCGCAGCGGTTCCCGCTTCGCGCTTTTAATATTCTTACCGTTTTCTGCAAGAATGGCGCTTGCAGCTCTTTAGTCTAACGCAAAAAACGTTTCCCGCTTCACGCTTTACCGCAGCAGCTCCTCCAATTTCCTGCTCAGGTCCCCCGCCCTCAGGTTGCGCGCAATGATCGTTCCTTTCGGGTCTATCAACACGTTCTGCGGGATGGCGCGGATGCCGTAAAGCTTGCCCACCGCGTTGTTCCAGCCTTTCAGGTCGGATACGTGCGTCCATTCGAGATTATCCTGGTCGATGGCCTGCTGCCATTTGTCTTTCCGCTCGTCGAAGGAAACGCCGAGAACGGTGAAGCCTTTGTCTTTAAAACGGTGATAAGCCTCTACCACGTTGGGATTTTCGTTACGGCAGGGACCGCACCAGCTGGCCCAGAAATCCACCAGCACATATTTCCCCCTGAACGACGCGAGCGATACGGGATTGCCCTCCACGTCCTTCTGCACAAAATCGACCGCGGGCTGCCCCACGGCGAGCCTTTTGGCAAGGTCCATCCTGTGCTTGAATTCCTTTGCGGACGGGTATTTCCGCACGGGCCTCGCGAGGGAGTTGAACAGCGGCTCCACATCGTCGGGGTTCAGCTCGTAGCCGGCCACCTGGTTCAGCACGTATATGCCGATGGGCGTACCGGGATTTTCCACGAGGTATTTCCGCATCACGGCCTTTTTGCTGGCTTCGAGCTGTTCGAGGCGCAGCTCGGCTTTTTTGAGCTTGTCCTCGTCTTTGGCTTGCGCGGCTTCACGGTATTTTTTTACTGCGGATTCGTAGTCTTTCTGAACGGAACGAAGCAGATCGTTCAGCTCGTTGTATGCGCCCTGTTCATGGGTGCCGCCCGCTTCGGCCCGGGAGACGGGCGTGGCGAGGTTCAGCTGCGTGGTGCCTTTCCCGAGGAAAATGAGCGCCACTTCCTTTCTGCCGCCGGGATTGCCGGGCGTGGAAGGCATTACGGCAAACACCTGTGCGAGCTGCGGTTCCGGGATCCTGCCGGTGAATGAGAATTTTCCGTCGCTGGCGACCGCGCTGTCCAGGATAAAAACGCCGTCCGTTCTCATGCGGAGCAGATATTTGGCCGGTTTTTGCTGGTCTGCGTCGATAATGTTGCCTTCGATATGGTACTGGTAGGTTTTTGTTTTTTTGTCCTGCGCCAACAACATTGCGGCCGGGCTTAATAGCACAGCCGCCAGGAGCAATTTCTTCATACTTGGTAACAGTTTATTTCCTACGGGCAAAGTTGGCTATTCCCGCCGCCAAAAGCAAGGGTTTTAGTGATAAGCGGTGCGGGGAAGAACGGCTATTTCAGCACTTCCGCCAGCTTTTTTTCGAGGGCGCGGCCCCGGAGGTTGCTGGCGATGATCCTCCCCTCGGGGTCTACGAGGAAATTCTGCGGGATGCCGCGCACATGGTACAGCTGCGCCGCGGCGTTGGCCCAGCCCTGCAGGTCGGATACCTGGGTCCATTCCAGCCGGTCCTGCTCTATGGCTTCCAGCCAGGCGCCCCTGCTTTTGTCAAGCGATACGCCCAGCACGGTGAAGTTTTTGTTCTTGAATTTGTGGTAAGCCGCCACCACGTTGGGATTTTCCTGCCGGCAGGGACCGCACCAGCTGGCCCAGAAGTCGATCAGCACGTATTTCCCGCGGAAGGAGGACAGTTTTACCAGCTTGCCGTCCGGGCCTTTTTGCTCGAAGTCCGGGGCCTTGCCGGCATTCGCCTTTTCGCCGGGCGCGGCGGAAATTTCCATGGCTACGGCGCGGCCGAATTTGGTATTGCGAACGGCGGCGTCCAGCGAAGCGAACTGTTTGCTGAATTCTTCCGCCGTCAGCCTGTCTTTCAGCTCCCCGTACAGCAAAAACAGGCTGGCCTGCGCTTTGGGATGCTGTTTCACG
>CBINIO010000589.1:0-2866 GCA_966250725.1 uncultured Chitinophaga sp. | reverse complement strand
TGTTATTTTGAGACCGGCGCAAAATGCGGCGCCAGCTTTTCGCGCAGCGCTTCCGGCATGTTCATGCGTGTTTTTGTGCTGGCGTCGATAAACGCCAGCGTGACCGTTCCCACGTTCAGCAGCTCCCCTTTCTGGTTGTACAGTTCGGAATGGAACTGGATCTTGTGATTGGCGGGCATTTCTTTTAGTATAGTCTTCACCGTTATAACGTCATCATAATACGCGGGCCGCAGGTATTTTACGTGCAGTTCGGCCACCGGCATCATCACGCCCTGCTCTTCCAGCTCGCGGTAAGTAAAGCCCAGCTGCCGGATGGCGTCCGTTCTCCCCACTTCGTAATAGAGCGCATAGTTGCCGTAATAGAGATAGCCCATCTGGTCCGTTTCGCCGTACCGCACGCGTATGTCAATCGTGGTTGTGTACATCGTTTGCTTTAAAATGGATTGTAAAAGTAGGGGATTTTGACAGGTATAAAAAAAGAGTTCCGTTCGCCGGGCGCACGGAACTCTTTGTAAACGTATGTAAGATCGTTATTTGCCGATGGCTGCGTCCAGCGAATATTTGCCGGGTCCGGTGATCAGGATGGACACCCACATGCCGAGGAAAAGCACGGCGACTTCTTTCTGCATCACCGGATCGTTGCCATGGATCATAAAAACTATCACGCAAAAAAGAACGATCAGCGGAATGGTGGCCAGCCTGGTGAGCAGGCCCATGAGCACGAGCGCTCCGCAGAAAAATTCGGCGAAGATGACAAGAATGAGCGAAGGCGTCCTCCCGATGCCCAACGGATCGGAAAAGGTTTGCGCTTTTGACGCAAAATTCACTAGTTTGGGCCAGCCGTGCATCATGATCATCGCGCCAAAAAGCACGCGCTGCAGCAACAGGGCAAAATTCAGGGCCCCGCTGTTCACTTTGGAAGAGAGTAGTTTCATAGATGATATTTGGTTTGATTCTTGTTAAGTACTCCCGCGTTGGGATTCCTGCTCGAATTTATATATTTTTAATGCATATTAGCATAAAAGTCAAATTTAGCGAGGCATTTCTCCAAAACCAACAGGAGCGTCCCGTTAGTTATCCACATCCAGCAGTTTATCCACATTGCGTAGATAAACTGCGAAGGGCAAAACAGGCGGAAACGGTTATATTTGCCCGGTTTGCACCCCTTTACTGATGCCAATTTACACACCCGGCGCCGGGATATTCAAAGGCCGCACAGCGCGGCATCTGAAATATTTCCGGGGCTGAGCCGTTTTTAAAAATATTGTAAGAAATAACATAAAAAGCATGAAGCTATTCACCAGAAAGAACCAGGCTATTCCAAAAGCGCATATGCTCCTGGTGCTGGCGGGAATGATGGGGGCCACTGCCGCGCACGCGCAGCAATCCAGCATTTATACCGAGCCGGACAAAACTTTCAAAGAAGCACAGCAACTTTACAAGGAAGGCAAATACGCCGTTTCCCAGCAACTTTTTAAACAGACCATCGACGGGATCGGGTATTTTTCGGAGACCAACCGCTCGCTGGTGAATACCGACGCACATTACTACTACACCATGTGCGCCCTCAGGCTCGGTAACGACGACGCGGAGAAAAAAGCGCTCGACTTCCTCAAATATTTTAACAACGGCGCCCGCGAACAAATGGTGAGTTTCCAGCTCGCGCGTTTTTATTTCAACGCCAACAAGCTCCAGGAAGCCATTCCCTATTACGAGCAGGCGAGCATCGACAATCTTTCCAACGAAGAGATCGCCGATATGAAATTCGAGCTGGCCTACTGTTATTTCAACGTGAAGGACTTTAAGAAAGCACAGCCGCTTTTTGCTTCCATCAAGGATATACAGAATAAATACTACGTGCCCGCCAACTATTACCACGGCTTCATTTCTTATTACAATAAACAGTACGCGGCCGCGCTCAGCAGCTTCGAACGGGTAAAGAACGAGCCGAAGTACGCCAGCGTGGTGCCGTATTATATCGCGGAGATCCTGTATTTCCAGGGCAAGCGCGACCAGGTGATCGCTTACGCGGAACCGCTGATCCGCAAAGGCACTATTTATTACGACGCCGAGCTGAAGCAGCTCGTGGGGCAGGCTTATTTTGAAAAGAAAGATTACCAGAAAGCCCTTCCCTACCTGGAAGAATTCCAGGAAAACGCGGAGGAGGTGAGGAAGGAAGACGTGTACCAATTGTCGTACGCGTACTACCAGACCGCCAACCTCGAAAAAGCGATCGCGGGCTTCAAACAGCTCAGCAGCGAGAAGGATTCATTGGGGCAGAACTCGATGTACCTGCTCGGCGACTGCTACCTGCGCACCGGTCAGAAAGCCAACGCGCGCAACGCTTTCGCCTTCAGCGCGCGCAACAGCTCCAACGCCAAACAGCAGGAAATATCCCGTTTCAACTACGGCAAATTGTCCTTCGAGCTGGGTTACCAGGACGCGGCCATCTCCGAGCTGACGAGCTTTATGAACAATTACCCGCGCTCCGAATATGCGACCGAAGCGCGTGAGATACTCGTGCAGCTTTTCGCCAATACCAACAATTACAAGGAAGCCATCGCCATACTCGAGCAGCTGCCGGAAAAAAGCCCGGCGGTATTGAGGGCTTACCAGAAAGTGGCCTACGGCCGCGCCACGCAGTTGGTGAACGATCAGCAGCTCGCGGAGGCGAACCGTTTGCTGGACATTTCCCTCGCCAACCCTTACGACAAAAACCTTGTGCAGCTCGCGCAGTTCTGGAAAGCCGAAGTAGCGCTGCGGCAGAATAAAACGGACGAAGCGATCAGCGCGCTGAGAGCGTATTTCAACGCCGGCACCGCGCCCGCCTCCGGCGAGGCGAACGTGAGCACCGCCAGCTACAACA
>CBINIO010000588.1:0-2895 GCA_966250725.1 uncultured Chitinophaga sp. | reverse complement strand
GAGCGTGGCGCGGTCGTCCGGCACTTTGATTTCATAGTGCCCGTCCGCCGTGGCGGCGGTACCGATGTTGGTGCCTTTTACCAGCACGGTGGCGCCGGGAATGGCAAGGCCGGCAGAGTCGGTGACCCTGCCGCTGATGGTCCGCTGCTGGGCCTGGGCCTGCAGCATGCAGAGCAATAGCGATGAGAATAGGAGTAAATACTTCATGATATTGGCTGAGTTGAATTTTTGGTAGAATAAATGCAAAGCGCCGCCATAGGCCGGTTATTTTCCTTACCGTGGCTTAAACTATAGATGGAAACTGTTCATGGATGAGGCAAGGGCAGTCGTTTCTCTAAACTTGTATCGATTAGTGCCGGACTGTTTTCCTGTAAAGTATTCGTAACGCTGTCAGATCCAGTTAGGTCATCTGTTGCTGTCTCACTTTCTAAAATTTTGGTTGAATAATTTCGCTTTTGATTACTTTCGGTTGCGCAAATCTTCAAATTCTTACGTATGCTTTTCAAATATGCGTACTATTTTCTCTAAAGAATAAAGTTTTTTGATATTTTATTAAATGAAAAAAACTTTATGTAATTTTTGTAGGAAGTATTCGCCTGAATGGTAAAAATTTGAAGAAATGAACGCGAAATTGTTAAATGACGAGTTATTCTGGTTCCGGAAAAGTAACACAAAGAAACAGGAACAATTAAAGTACCGTCTGCTGAAACACCTGTACACGCAAGGCCCTTCGCCTGTGGCAACGCTTTGCGACACGCTGGGCATTTCCACGCCCACCGCCGTAAAGCTGCTCTCCGAAATGGGCCGCGACCGCATCGTGGAGAAAAAAGGACAGGGCGAGTCCGTCGGCGGAAGAAGACCCGATCTTTTTCGTTTACGCAAGCACGTTATATATATTATCTGCATCGACATCGAGCTGTTCAAGACCAGCATGGTGATCGTGGACAACAACAACAATTTCATCACCCCCGTCAAATCCATACCCGTCACGCTCTCGCGCAACCGTACCGCGTTCCTCGAAATGCTGGTGGAGCATATGCACGAGCTGGCCGGTTCCGCCAACATCGAGCCCGGCCGGCTGATCGGCTGCAGCGTAGGCATGCCCGGGCTCATCGATACCGAATCCGGCGAAAACCTCAGCTACCTGC
Organism: uncultured Chitinophaga sp.; assembly: GCA_966250725.1. Taxonomy (GTDB): domain Bacteria; phylum Bacteroidota; class Bacteroidia; order Chitinophagales; family Chitinophagaceae; genus Chitinophaga. Next base: position 1,747 of record CBINIO010000588.1, on the reverse strand, counting down.
TGGACGAAGACAGCGACATTTCGCTCCGCGAAGCCTTCGAGCAACATCTCGGCCTGCCGGTGGTGATACAGAACGACGTGAAAGGCTCGGCCCTGGCGGAGCTTCGCTTCGGTCACGCAAAAGGGAAAAAGAACGTGCTCGTGATCCTGATGGACTGGGGCATCGGTCTCGGCATTATCATGGACGGCAAAGTGCAGCAGGGCAGCTCCGGCTTTTCAGGGGAAATGGGGCATATGCCCTTTGCCGAGAACGGCGAGCTTTGTTACTGCGGCAAACACGGCTGCCTCGAAACCGTGGCCTCGGGCATGACGCTCGCAAAAACCGCCAGGCAGGGCATTTTGTCCGGGCAGAATTCCATCATCAACGACCTTTCCAACAAAGAAGTATACCGCATCGAAACGGAGCTGATCATCCGCGCGGCCAACAACGGCGACCAGTATTCCATCCAGCTGCTGTCCAACATCGGCACGCACCTCGGCAAAGGCATCTCCATCCTCATCCAGCTGTTCAACCCTGAGCTGGTGATCCTAAGCGGCAAGATCGCCGCGGCCCGCCAATACATCACGCTGCCGATGCAGCAGGCCATCAACACTTACTGCATGACGCAGATACGCGAAAAGACGCAGATCGTCGGTTCGGACCTCGGCGACTCTTCGCGGCTGCTGGGGTACGCCGCCGAAGGCATCATGCAGTTCTTCGACGAGATGATCGCGCAGGCGAAAACGAATTGAGGCGCATTTTCAAGTTTCCGGCCGATATTTATGTCGGGCCGGACGGAATTCAGTATATTCACTCTAACGGCTATACGTTTAAAAGAAACCATCCCATATACAATGAACTGTTACCGTACCTCCGCAGGCATAGTCCTGCTGTTTTTAGCCCTTGCCGCCGCATCCTGCAAGTCTACGCTCGTTAAGATCATGTCTAAACAATACGATGTCCATAACGGGAAGTCGTTTCCCGATACAAAGGCCGAAGGCCTCGACGGCGAAATGCTGGTGCTGGAGGATTCCACCGGTAAGGTGCGGTATGCGCATATCTGGTCCACCACCTGCGTGGCCTGCATCAAAGGGCTGCCGGATATGAACAAAATGACCAGGGACCTGGAGGAATACAAGGATATCGAGGTACAGCACCTTTGCCTGGACAAGCCGGAAAACAAAGAGCGGTGGAAACAGCTGGTGAGCAAACATGAAATACTCGGCAAAAACTATTTTATAGATATGAAGGACAGCCTGCTGACGACCTTCCATATCAACGAAGAAGGTTTTCCTTATTTTTTATTGATCGGGAAAGACGGGAAAGTGCTTGGCGCCGAATTTTCGCCGGATAAAGGCGAGAGCTTCACAACCCTGTATTTCCTGACGAGAGCGCAGGAGGATCATACCGCGGCATCATCCCTTAACCATATGGTGCGCATGATGAAACGGATGAAACGGCACGACGATGAGGAAACCCGCGCGTTCGAAGCGTTCCTTACGAAATACGCCAAAAAAACAGGCGAATATCCCGCCGGTAAATAACCGGTCTTCCCGGCGAAGCCGGCCCCAGAAACTCACTATATACAGCGTAAAATCCGTTCACTCGCGAAATATCGCGGAACGGCATACGCATGCCATGCATTACTTTATTGATTCACAGGTTGTTACCCCAATGGCACATGGCTTGCAAACCCTTCTGCGCAACAATATCGTTGCATTCACCTTTAAAAACAAAAGCCATGACAACGATCGCACAGATTCTGCGC
>CBINIO010000587.1:0-2896 GCA_966250725.1 uncultured Chitinophaga sp. | reverse complement strand
TTGCATCCACTTTTTGCGAAGCTCTTCATTGGCGGGATGCACTTTCACCACATACGCGTTCAGCCAGTCGGCCACCTGCGGGATCGTGGCGGCTCGCACCATTTTGTCCACTTCCTCCGGCGACAGCTTTTTGGGGTCCAGCAGCAAAATAGCCAGCAGCCTTGCTTCCATATTCGCGGTTTCCCAAAGCTCCAGCGCCAGTGCGTGGTTGGCTTTCATTTTGTCGGCTATTTTCCGGATGTCTCCCAGCTTCACGCCAAACTGATTATCGTCGGCGCCGCGTTTTTTGTTCTGCTGGCGCAGCTTCTCGTTCCCGAGCGCTTTGAGTTCCGCGAGCGTCTCTTTCAGTGTCATGGTCGTTGATGTTTACAAAGATAAATTTACCAAAAATGATAATAGTTTGTCCAAATAGCCCTATATCAAAGTCTGAACAGCTACCCTTCAAAGTAATGCGGTCCCTGTAATTTTGAAAAACTAAACATACAGATCATGACAGAAGAAAAAAAAGCGCTCACCGTCAGCGAAATAGCCGCCCGTTTTCATGAGCTCGCACAGCAGGAAAAATGGTTCGAGATCCAGGACGAATTTTTTGCGGAAAACATCAGAAGCATCGACCCGCCGGGCTCTCCTTATTTCGGTTATGCGGAAGGCAGGGACGATGTTCGCAGGAAAGGAAAGGATTTTGTAGGCCGGATTACGGAAGTTCACCGCCTGTATACGAGCGCGCCGCTGGTGTCCGGCAATCATTTCGCGGTGGGAAGGGAAACGGACATCACCGTACAGCCGCATGGGCGGATACAGCTCAACCAGGTAATGTTGTATGAAGTGAAAGACGGAAAGATCGTGCTGGAACAGTTTTTCTATTGAGGCAGGCCGCAGCAGCTGAAGCGTTTTTCTTAATTTCGTGCGATCAAACCGATCACATGAGCACGAAGACCTTCAAGCTGGAAGTTTCCCCCGCCATCGGCGCCGTTTCGGCAAAATATACCGCCCCGGAAAAACCGGTTTGCCTCCTTACGCTCGCCCATGGCGCGGGCGCCGGCATGGACCACGCCTTTATGGAAACGCTGGCCGCATCGCTGGCCGTCGCGGGTATTGCCACGCTGCGATTCAATTTCCCTTTCGCAGAACATAAAAAGTTCCGGCCGGACACACCCGCGGTAGCGCACCAGACCATCGCCGCGGCCATTACAAAAGCGCATGCGTTACACCCGGAGCTGCCGTTGTTCGCGTCCGGTAAATCTTTTGGGGGAAGAATGAGCTCGCAATACCTGGCGGAACATCCCGAAAGCCCGGTGAAAGGCATCGTGTTCTTTGGTTTCCCGCTTCACCCTTCCGGCAAACCCTCCACGGAGCGCGCCGAACATTTGAAACTGCTCAAAATACCCATGCTTTTCCTGCAGGGCACAAAAGATACGCTGGCTACCTGGGAGCTGATCGAAAAGGTCTGCAAAACATTGCCTGCCGCAACTTTGGTGAAGATCGAAGGAGCGGACCATTCTTTCAAAGCGGGCAAAAAGAATGTGATGCCTTTGCTCGTGGAAGAAGTGGGGAAATGGGCAGGATAAAAAAACAGCGGCCCTCAAGCCGCTGTCCCTTATAACTTAATAAATATCTTCCGCTGGTATAACCAGTAACACAAATACCACTCCAGCAACCACACGCAAAACGCGGATATTACCGCCTGCCACAACCCCGGCACGTTCAGCATATCCAGTCCTCCCTTTACAAAGATCCCCACCACATCATTCAAATAACCCACTCCCACCGTTTCAAAGAAAATGTAAATGAAGATTGAGTTCATGCCTACCACGCCCGCTATCCAGGTGAAACGTTTGTGGTCCCTCACATCTATCCACCAGTACAGCGCCGCGAGTATCAGCGTCACCCAGCCGAGGGATACGAGAATGAACCCGCCCGTGCAGATGCGTTTGATCACCGGCGAAACGCCGCTCAGGTCGAGCGCGTAACCAACGGCCAGCGCAATGACCCCGGCGATCAGCAGCGACCGGATCTTGCCTGCTGCGGGAGCCGTGCTCATCAGCAGCTTGCCCGCCGTTACGCCAAGGATAGTGTGCGCCGCGGTAGGAATGCAGTTGATCGCCACCCATCCGCCGGAATTGATCTTGCCCATCAGCACCATGTCCATCCAAGCGCCAAAATTGTGGCCTTGCACGAAGGGCTGGTCAAAGCCGGGGACCTGCACCACGCGGTACAGCGTATCGCTCAGCAGCACCAGGAATAAAGCGGCGCCGATCTGCGTTTTGTACGGCCTGCCGATTAAAAAATAAGCGACCAGCGTGGTGAAGGACAACTGCGTGAGCACGTTCCATAATTCCCACACTAACTTTCCCGCATACACGCAATGCAAACCGGTGCCAAGCAGGAAGAGCTTCAGGCTGCGAACGAGCACATGACGGAAAATCCCTTTCTCCGGCAAACCTTTGCTGCGCTTGCTTTCCACGGAAATGCACATGGCCGTTCCCGCCATGAACATAAACGCGGGCTGCACCAAATCCCAGAAACGCAGGCCGTGCCAGGGATGATGAAAAAACTGTTGTATCAGCCAGCCTGGCCGCAGGTGTTCCAGCGAATGGTACACCATGCAGCTTTCGGCGGCCAGCAGGATCATGATGATCCCGCGCATTACATCGAGTGATAAGAGTCTTTCTCCGGGTTTTAATATGGGCATAGGTTAGATTATTCAAAAATGATCTGCAGCGAAGGCTGGCCCTGGTCGGGTATTTTGCCCAGCGTGGCGGACCAGTCGCTTTTTGTGGCGACGATCCCTATCCTGAACCCCGTAGTGGCCGCCATGTTCTTCAGCTTGGAACGTACCAGCCGCAGCTCGTACTTCAGCACCCCGCCGCTAACTTCCACAGTGCCTATGCTGTAC
>CBINIO010000586.1:0-2898 GCA_966250725.1 uncultured Chitinophaga sp. | reverse complement strand
TGGACTTTCCCCATGTATTTTTTTGTGATCGTGTATATCATCGTGTATTACGTGATCTGCGCGCTGCTGTACCCTGACGACCTGAAGGATTACAACGGCTTCCGTGATTATTTTTACTCGCGCCGGAAATGGTTCTTCGGGCTGCTGGGAGCGAGCTTTGTGCTGGATGTGGTGGATACGCTGATGAAAGGCGTGGAATATTACCGGCACTTCGGGATAGAGTACCCGGTCAGGAACGCGGTGCATCTTGTGCTGTGCCTCATTGCCATGCGCACGGGCAACCCGAGGTTTCACGGGGTACTGGTGATTTTGTTCCTGCTGTATGAGATCTCGTATATTTTGAGGTTGTTCATTGATCCGTGAGGGAATAAAAAATCCCTCCCGGCGTACCGGAAGGGACGTATTCGTAACGTGCAATTTATTCCAGCGTTTTGATCACGCCGCGGAAAAATCCTTCGGATTCGGCGATGCCCGGCAGCGGGTCGCTCATATCCTTTTCGTATTCGATGGCGGTTACGCCGTTGAACTTAATTTTGTGCAGGGCTTTGATCACCCCCGCGAAATCGATCACGCCGCGGCCTATTTCGGTCGCCTTTCCTTTGTTGGAGCCCGCCGTCACATCTTTGATATGCAGGTCGAAAATGCGGCTTTTATATTCGCGGATCGCTTTTCCCGGCTCCTCGCCCGCCCTCATGGCATGCCCGATGTCAAGACAAATGCCCATGCGGGGATCGCGGTCTTTGATGAGATCGTACACGTTTTTCGGCCCGGGGTACAGCTTGTCTTCCGGCCCGTGGTTGTGTATCGCGATGCGGATGCCGGTTTCCTTCACTTTCTTTTCGGTATAATCCAGCAGCTCGGGATTGGGCACACCCACGATCAGGGGTACGCCTACTTTTTTGGCGTATGCGAACGCGTCGTCCACCGCTTTTTCGGATTTCATATAGATCACGCCTACCGCATATACGTTAATTTCAGCCGTCTTAAACTTATCAAGAACCTCCTTGATCTTTTCGGGCGTGCTGTTGAGCGGCAGGTGAATATCTTTTATGGAAATGTATTCGATGCCCGTGCGTTTCATCATGGCGATAGCCTGGTCCACGCTGAATTTGGCAAAAGTGTAACCGGCCATTCCCACATGGAAGCCGGCCGGGCCCGCCTTGGGCGCGAATGCCGCCTTGCCCAGCACGGGGGAAACGGTGGCTGCGGCCACGCCCAGCGCGGCATTCCGCAGAAAGCTCCTTCTTGAAGACATAGATTATTGATTTGATGGTGACCCAAGTTGGTCATTTTTCTGGTTTTTTTTTGAAAAATATTGACGTGTGGTATTTATCTTAGTAGAAGATCCGGTAGCACTATTCCAATCACATTGTATTAAACTGTATTAAATCGACACACATCGGACTCCCCGAATTGCTATTTTCTGAAAGGAATGGATTTACAGCGCTTATGGATCGCATTCGCCATGCATTAAAAACAAGAATCAAAAATCCAGGTTTTCAATTTTTCCAAAGTCTATTTCACTAGTCAACCAGTAATTCATACCAATTTCTAAAACAGCAAATCATGAGAAGATCTCTACGGTTATTGGCGGTACTATCGCTGGTACTGCTCATGTTGCCCGGGGCGCTGTATGCGCGGCAACAAAAAGCCATTACCGGTACCGTACTGTCTGATGAAGGCATCCCTATGCCCGGCGTTACAGTAAGGATTTCCGGCAGCAACAACCGTTTTACCCAAACGGACGTTAACGGCCATTACAGCATCCAGGCTTCCACGGGGGAAGTGCTGGAATTTTCATTCATCGGTTATGAGACCGCCCGCGTGACGATCGGCAGCAACACCATGGTAAACCTCAGCATGAAGCTCGGGGAAAGCGCGCTGAGCGAAGTGGTGGTGACGGCCATGGGCATTAAAAAAGAACGAAAGGCGCTCGGCTACGCCGTGCAGGACATCCAGGCGGTGGAGCTGATGAAGAACAAAAACCCCAACCTCATCAATTCCCTGAACGGCAAGATCGCCGGCCTGAACATTACTAATTCCGGCGGCGCCCCCGGCGCCTCGGCTTCGATCATCATCCGCGGCGGTACTTCGCTGGAAGGCAACAACCAGCCCCTGTTCGTGATCGACGGGATGCCGATCGACAACTCCACCGGCCAGGGCGACAACAGCGCCTTCGACGGCAGCGTGAATTTGTCCACCACCAACAGTAACCGCGCGATGGACCTCAACCCCGAAGACATCGAAAGCATCTCCGTGCTGAAAGGCCCGGCAGCGGCGGCCCTGTACGGTCTGCGCGCAGCGACCGGCGCCATCATCATCACCACCAAAAAAGGTGCGGAAGGCTCCGTTACCGGCTCCGTTACCAGCCGGTATATCGCCAACTGGGTGAACCGGTTGCCCGAGCAGCAAACGATATATAAACAGGGCAGCCATTATACCGGCACTTTGAACGAACAGACCAACCTGTCATGGGGCGACAAATTCGCGCCCGGCGAGGCCAACTACGATAACATGGGCAATTTTTTCAAAACTGCCAATGCATTCGATAACAGCTTCACGATCTCCGGCGGTACGAAAACCGGTAATTTTTTCCTGTCGGGCTCCAACCTGAACCAGGGAGGTATCGTACCGACAACGTATTTCGAGCGCTCCACCGTCCGCTTTAACGGCGAGCAAAAGATCGGCAGGTTCACCTTTGGCATCAACGCCTCCTATGCCCGCAGCGGAACACAAAAGACCCTGACCGGTTCCGGCCTCTGGGGATCGCGCGGCACCGGTTATATGGAAAGTATTGTCGCCTGGCCGAGAAACGACGATATGCGCGTATACCTGAACCCTGACGGCAGTAAAAAAAGGCTGCTCCCGAATATCCCGCTGGACGAGGATTCGGACAAC
>CBINIO010000585.1:0-2909 GCA_966250725.1 uncultured Chitinophaga sp. | reverse complement strand
GCATCGGCGGCCCCGGGATAGACGGCGCGAACATGCGCGAAGGCAAGGGCGGCGGAACGGACGTGCTGCTCCGCAATTACGGCGACGATGCCCGCAGCGAAGTGGTGATAGACGGCGCCGGGAACATCTATGTTGCCAGCTCCACCCAGTCTACGGACTTCCCCGCCAGCGCCAGCGCCTACCAGCCCGCGTACGGCGGAGGCCGCCAGGACGCGGTAGTGCTCAAGATCAATCCCAACTGCGACGCGTTGCTGTGGGCCACCTTCCTGGGCGGCAGCGCGGAAGACGCAGCCTACGTGCTGGCCGTGAACGGCGGCAACAGCGTGTACGTGGCCGGCGGCACCGCCAGCGCCAACTTCCCCATGCGCGGCGGCGGCGTGTACAACAACTATCGCGGCGGCGCATGCGACGGGTATATCGCGCATCTTTCCGCGGACGGCCGCACCCTGCTGCATTCCACCTTTATGGGATCGGACAATTCCAAGGCGGACCAGGTATACGGCATCCAGCTGGACAGGGAGGGCGATGTATATGTAATGGGCACCACCGAAGGCGACTGGCCCATACAGCAGCCCGCCGGTACGGCCACTTTTTACAACGACAATTCCAAGCAGTTCATCACCAAATTGCGCCCGGACCTTTCCGCGCTGATATATTCCACCACCTTTGGCAAAAACGCCAGCGTTCCCAGCCTCAGCCCCGTGGCTTTCCTGGTGGACCGCTGCGAGAACGTGTACGTTTCCGGCTGGGGCGGCGAGCTGAACAGCGGCTCGCAATTCGCCAACTCCAATACGCGCAACCTGCCCGTAACGCCCGACGCCCGCAAATCGCGGTCGGACGGCAGCGACTTTTATTTCTTCGTGATGAAAAGGGACGCGCTGGACATTTTGTACTGCACCTTTTACGGAGGGGACGGGCTGTACTAGCACGTGGACGGCGGCACCAGCCGCTTCGACCAGAACGGCGTGATCTACCAGGCCATTTGCGCGGCCTGCCCGATCGGGCCCAACAGGGTCCGCTTCCCGACCACGCCGGGCGCTTATTTCACCGGCTTCCCCGGCGGCTGCAATCTCGGCGCCCTGAAGATCGCGTTTAACCTGGACGGCGTGCGCGCCGGCTTTACCACGCGGGAACGAAGAAAGAACTTCTGCATACCGGCCGACCTGGAATTTATCGATACCACCAACGTGAGCGCCGAAAGCTGGACCTGGAATTTTGGCGACGGCAGTCCTGATGTAGTGACCACCGCGCCGAGCGTTTCGCATTCCTACGCGGCCATCGGCGATTACCAGGTACGCCTGATCAAATACGACCCGGCCAGCTGCAACCTGGCGGACACGGCGTATATGGACATCCGTGTGCGGGAGGACGAGGCCGTGATGGGCTTCACCGACCAGCGCCTGCCGCCCTGCACCGCGCTGGAATATCTTTTTGTGAACACGTCCACCCCGCCGCCGGGCAAACCGTTCACCAACACCTCCTTCACCTGGAACTTTGGCGACAACACTCCGGAAGTGATAGCGGGCACCGAAGACCAGACGCATCACTTCGCCTCTGAAGGCATTTACAACGTAAGCCTTACGCTCACCGATACCAACTATTGCAACGCGCCGCAAACGCAAGTGCTGCCTTTACGTGTAGCCGCCAACGTTGTTGCCGCGTTCACCGTGCAGGACAGCTCCTGCGCGCCTTTCATCGCCAACTTCGACAATATTTCCAAAGGCGGCGTTACCTTCAACTGGGATTTTGGCGACGGGGGCACTTCCACGGCCGCCTATCCGACGCATACCTACACGCAGCCCGGCCGTTACCCGGTACGGCTCGAAGCGTACGATCCCAACACCTGCAACCAGCGGCACGACACCACCATTTACATTACCGTGATGCCGCCGCCCACGGCGCAGTTCATCTTCCAGCCCAACAAGCCGGTGGAAAACACGCCGCATATGTTCACCAATCAAAGTACGGACGCCTCGCATTACCGCTGGGATTTCGGGGACGGCAACACTTCCACCGAAGTGAACCCCACCTATCAATACCTGCGCACCGGCACTTACGACGTATGCCTCATCGCGTACACGGAATTTGGTTGTACGGACACCGTTTGCCAGCAGGTGAGCGCCATCGTGAACCCGCTGTACGACGTGCCCACGGCATTCTCGCCAAACGGCGACGGGGTGAACGACATCTGGGAGATCAAAGGTTTTGGCGTCATACGTTACGACATGAAGGTGTTCAACCGCTGGGGCCAGCTGATGTTCCAGAGCAACGACATCCGGCTTGGCTGGAACGGCCGCTTCAACGGCACGATACAGCCCATGGACGCATATGCTTTCGTATTGAACATCGAATTTACGGACGGCAATAAGGTAACAAAAACGGGGAACGTCACATTATTAAGATAAAGGTTGGTTATGAGAAAGCATGTTTGCCATATTATCTTCTTTTGCTGCTTCGCGGGCGCCCTCCCGGCTTCCGCGCAGGACCTGCATTTTTCGCAGTTCTTCAATTCCCCGCTTTCCACCAATCCCGCCAACACCGGCTTTATCCCCGACGGCAATTACCGCCTCGGCATCAATTACCGCAACCAGTGGGCCACCATACCCGTGCCGTACAAGACCATGTCCGCCTTTGGCGACTTCCAGCTGTTCCGCGACCAGCTTACCTACGGCTGGGTAGGCGTGGGCGGCATGCTGCTGCGCGACGTGGCCGGCACCGGCAACCTCACTTCCACCAAAGCCTACGGCTCCGTGGCCTATCACCAGCTGATGGGGCAAAGCAGCCTGCTGAGCGCGGGTTTTAACATCGGGTATGCGGACAAACGCGTGGACCTCAGCAAGCTCACCTTCGGCAGCCAGTGGAACGGCCAGTTCTTCGATTCGCAAATGTTTTCCGGGGAACCTTTCACC
>CBINIO010000584.1:0-2911 GCA_966250725.1 uncultured Chitinophaga sp. | reverse complement strand
TTCTATGGTCGCCGTTTGCGTGCTGCTGCTGTACAACCGCCAGTTCCGCGACAGCCGGGTGCTGCCGCTTACCAGGTTCCAGCAGTTCGTGTACTGGTTCATCATCGCGCTTTCCGCGGCCAATGCGCTGACTGCATTGCTGCAATGCGGGGTGCTTCCCTGCCCGGATGATCCGGTGGAGTACAAGTTCTTTTAAAATTCCTCCCAAAAACAAAAAAGCCGGCACAATGGCCGGCTTTCGCATATCCGAAAAGGATCAGATCACTTTCTCCACGATCTGCCCCGTTTTTTTGTCTTTCAGGATCAGCTTCTGGCTGCCGAAATGCGTCATTTCCTCTTTGATGAGATAGAACTGTTCGTTGTAGCTCGTGAGCGCCTTTTCTTTTTCCACGCCTTCTTTCCCGCGCCAGACTTCCAGCTTCACCGGTTCCCACTGTTTGGAGGCGGCGGAGCGGTAAGCTGCGTCCAGCACGGCGTTCACCACGTAACCGTCGTAAAACGATTCCTGCGGGGCGCGGCCTTCTTCCGCGGCGTTGAACATATCGGCGAACATGTGGTTGTAGCCCAGCTCGTTCAGCTCGTCGCCCACGGGAAACAGCCAGCCGGTGTTGCTTTCCGCTTTTTCGGCCACGTAATCGGCGCCTTTGCCGGTGGTGAACATGTCGAAACCCGTGCGCAGGAAGCTGTTCAGCCAGATGGTGCCTTCGGAGCCCATTACTTCGTCGCGCAGGTCGAGACCGCCGCGGAAAGTCCAGCTGACCTCAAACTGCCCGATGGCGCCGTTTTCGTACTTCACGAGACCGATGGCATGGTCTTCCGCGTCGATGGGTTTCACCTGCGTGTCCGCCCAGCACATTACTTCCACGGGTTTGATGTCTTTCCCGATAAAGCTGCGCGCGATCTCCACGCAATGACAGCCCAGGTCGAGGATGCAGCCGCCGCCTGCCTGCTCTTTGTCCCAGACCCATTCGCTGTGCGGGCCGGGATGCGTTTCGCGGGACTTGGCCCAGAGGATGCGGCCGAGCGCGCCGCTTTTCACGGAAGCGAGGGCTTTCAGGAATTTGGGCGTGTACACGAGATCTTCGAGATAGCCGTTGAAGATGCCCGCTTTTTCCACGGCCTCCATCATCCTTTTGGCCTCTTCGGCGTTGCGGCCGAGAGGCTTGGTGCACATCACGGCTTTTTGGGCCTTGCAGCAGGCCAGCACGGCCGCTTCGTGGAGGTTGTTGGGAAGGGAGATGCAAACCATGTCCACATCGGGATGGTTGATGGCCTCTTCCATATTGGTCGTCCAGTGGTCGCATTTGTAATCGTCCGCGAATTTTTTCGCGCTTTCTTCCCTGCGGGAATAGATGCTCACGATCTTGTCGCGGCTGCGTTGCCCTTGTAAAGAATCCGCATAAAAGCGCCCGATAAAGCCGGAGCCGAGCATTGCAATTTTCGCCATAATAAAGAGGTGTTTTTATATGTTTCAGACTGGTTTTTTATCCCTGAACGCCACGATGAAATACACGAGCACCGCGGCCGCGATGTATACCGGCACCATCCAGATGGCCTGCCAGTCGCGTACTTTGCTGATAGTGTAAAAATCCGCCACCATGCCGCTGAACCAGTTGCCGATCACCATGCCCAGCCCGTAGGTGGCGAAGGTAAAGAGGCCCTGCGCGGCGCTTTTGATCTTTTCTCCCGCCCTGGCTTCCGTGTACATATAACCCGTCACAAAAAAGAAATCGTAACAGATGCCGTGCAGGATGATGCCGCCGTAAAGCATCCAGAGACCGGGGCCGCTGTCGCCATAGGAGAACAGCAGGTAGCGCAATACCCATGCGATCATGCCGAGGAGCAGCATCCATTTCACGCCGATCCTTTTCAGCAGCAGCGGGATGGCGAGGATGAAAATGGCTTCGGACAGCTGGCCGAGTATCATTTTCCCGGCGGCGTTCTCCATGCCTGCTTCGTTGAGGAAGAGGTTGGCAAAGCTGTAATAAAAGCTGAGCGGTATGCAGATGAGCACGGCGGCTACGAAGAATACGAGGTAAGAGCGGTTTTTGAACAGTACGAAGGCTTCCGTGCCGATGGCGCTGCCAGCACCGGCCGCGCTGCCCTGCGGGGGCGTGTTGGGCAGTATGAAGCTGAAAAGGCCCAGCAGCAGGCTTGCCGCCGCCGCGATGTAAAAGATGCCGGCCGTTTTTTCGATGCCAAGATTGCCGATCAGCAAACCGCCTGCGATCCAGCCAACGGTGCCGAGCATACGTACCGCGGGAAATTCTTTTGCGGGGTCCTGCATCTGCTGGAAGGCCACGCTGTTGCTCAGCGCGATGGTGGGCATGTACAGCAGCGAATAAATAAGGATGATGGTGATAAAAATCGGGTTGGAAGCGGTGAGCGTCGCCAGGAAAAGAAATGCCCCGCCGGCGATATGCAGCGCGCCCATGATCTTTTCCGCAGAGAAGTACCGGTCGGCGATGCGCCCTACAAAAAACGGCGAGATCATGGTGGCTACGGCCAGCGCGCCGTACGCGTAAGTGATCTGTTTGCCGGTGGAATCGAGGTTGGCGACCATGTAGCTGTTCATGGACACATACCATGCGCCCCAGATAAAATACTGGAGGAACATCATGAAGGATAGCTGGAAGCGGGTACTGTTATTCACGTGGTGGAGGGTTTTGATTTTTCAAGATAATGAAAAACCGTACACGTTACAACACGGCGGTAAAAAGCGGGGATAATGCCTTCTAATGGAAAACCGTACACGTTACAGCACGGCGGTAAAAAGCGGGTATAATGCCTTCACCGGCTACCGATATACCTGCAAGCTCTGGTAAAAAACGTACTTCTTCCTGACCAAAACGGAACCTACGCCTTGATCAGCTGATGGTAATATTTGCAGGCCGGCCGCAGTCCGCATTCC
>CBINIO010000583.1:0-2926 GCA_966250725.1 uncultured Chitinophaga sp. | reverse complement strand
CTGCTTCCGGTGCGAACAACGAACTGTTCCGCCGCTTCTTCCACGCGATGCTTGAAAGAGGCGTGTACCTGCCGCCCAGCGCATTCGAAAGCTGGTTTATCAGCCATGCGATCGGGCAGGAAGATGTCGAGTTTACGATCGATGCTGCCAAAGCGGCCATGCAGTCGATCAAATAAGAAGTTAACGATCCATCCGGAATATGAAGTGGAGCCCCGCGGAGAGCGGGGCTTTTTTTATGAGAAACTTCACGAGGTTCCTAAAAAGTTTTTTTGAGCCTTCATCAGAAGGCCCAAAGAGCATTTTTGCGAAGCTTCATTGAATTCCGGAAGAGGCGGTTTGATTGGAAAGCTTCATTGAGTAATAAAGAGTAACCCTGAAGCATACACGCTTACTTCATCCCCAAACGGCAAACGCCCCGTTTTGCGGGGCGCTTTGCCGTTTGTAAATATTCACCTGTGATAAAAATATTTCAGTACTGTCTCAAAGATGATGCGAGAACAGCCATGGCAGCAGCTCCGGCTCGGCGAACGCATTGTCCCAGCTGTTATGCCCCACACCGGGATATTCCGTATACCGCACATCTGCGCCGGCCTCTTTGAGCAGCTCGTAAAATTTGCGGGAAGAAGCGGGCGGCACTACGTTGTCGTCAGCGCCGTGAAAGATCCAGAGGGCGGTATTTTTTGCATAACGGCCGCAGAGCGCTTCGTTGCCCGCCCCGCAGATGGGAAAGGCCGCCGCGAAACGCGAGGGGAAACGCGCCAGCATGTCGAACGTGCCCATGCCGCCCATGGAAAGACCGCCCACGTAGGCGCGTTTTGAATCCACGTTCTTTGACGCCAGCAGGCTGTCGATCAGCTTGTACAGCAGCATGGACGGGATGGTGGGCGCGGCTTCCGCCGGGAAAATAAAACCGGTGCGGTTGCCGGCGCTGTCGCGCTGCGCCATCATCGTAGCCCAGGAAGTATTTTTCGCGCATTGCGGGAAGATCACGATCGCGGGGAATTGCTGCCGTACGCTGTCCTTCAGGAACAGCGCGCTGCCGTGCGTGAGCTGCGCCTGGTTATCGTTGCCTCTTTCGCCCGCGCCATGCATAAACACGACCAGCGGGTATTTTCTCACCGTGCTGTAGTTGTCGGGCATCAGGATGCGGTAAGGCAAAGTGTCCGCGCCGCGGATGAACAGCTTTGCCTCAAATTCCTGCGCGCCCGCGAGCATAGGGCAGCACAGGAGCAGGTACAAAAGGATGTGTCTCATGGTGCAAAGGGTTTGAATCCATTAATTTACAATTTTTCGCAGGTCTTTTCCCTTATGCTCCCAATAATATCCGTTGGTTTGATTAAAATATAACGTGCTGATGTTCTCTTTCGTTTCAATATGCACCCCTTTGAACTGGTCGCGGTACTGCAACGCAAAATACACCGCGCCCTGCGGAGGCGCCGTTACGGCTTCGTATTCCAGCTTTATTTCCCTCCCCTTCCCGAAACGGAACCCTTTGAAGCCCTGGAAATATTCCCAGCGGCTGAGCATTTTTTCACCCGTAGCATCAAAATGATAGCAGAATTCCCCGCCGTACAGCACGATCCCGCTGGGCTGCATAGCCGGCAGCAGCCAGATGGTGATCGATTGGTCCGTATGATACCGCACGAACTTGTTGAACCGTACGTACGATTTGCCGAGACGCGAACCCGCTTCCTTATACGCGGTGTTGATCGCTTTGGATACGGCGACGAGCATGATGCTGTCCACCTTTTCTTCCTTCACCACATCAATTGAATCCGATCCGCTGATGCGGTAATGCATCACGAGATCGTACCGGCCGTTTTTGTATTTACCGTACACGCCGTTCCACAGGCTGTCGGGCCCGCGGAAGCAGAACCATTCGCGGCCCATGCGGGCCAGCAGGTCGTTGTCGATATGCGTCACCAGGTCTGACATGCGCCAGGCCGCGCTGTCGTACGCTATCATCCATTCGGCCGTGCGCACCTTATC
The DNA here is from genome assembly GCA_966250725.1 of uncultured Chitinophaga sp. GTDB lineage: Bacteria > Bacteroidota > Bacteroidia > Chitinophagales > Chitinophagaceae > Chitinophaga. Next base: position 937 of record CBINIO010000583.1, on the reverse strand, counting down.
GTTGAAATCCGCGAGGGGAAAGGGTCTTATATCAGGCTGGGAGAAGTTCATCTGCACCAGGAAAAAGGCCAGGAATTTCAAGGTCATCATAGGTAAGGCTGTATTTCCCTCCAAATATATGAAATTTTTACAATACATATGCCATATAAATTACCTGTTCCGGGAAACAGCCATGCATTGAATTCCACACATTCCCCATTTGATATGGTTAAAAAATGCGGTATAGCGGGTGGCACAATCTTTTCATTATGATTTCCGAATCGAAAAAATCAAACCGATGAAAAACCTGACCACATACTTATTGCCGCTGGCTATCACCGGGCTGTTCGCCTGCAACAGCGGCGCCAACCGCAATGCAAACGACACTACCACCGCGGCGGACACGGGCATAACGCAGGACCTTGCGCAGGACGTAAATAAAGACATGCTTCAGGGCGACAGTCTACGCGGCGACTCCAAAGCCATGACAGAAGCGGCTGAGGACGGGCTTTGGGAAGTGAAAGTAAGCACCGACGCGCAGACAAAAACCACCAATGCCGGTGTAAAAACCTTAGCGAAACACATGCAGGAAGCGCATGAAAAAGCGAACCGGGAATTGATGGACCTCGCCGGCAGGAAAAACGTCATTCTTCCAACAGCCATATCCGACACAAAGGCTAAAGACATCGCCGACCTCTTTGAAAAAAGCGGCACGGATTTCGATAAAGCATTCTTAGAAGAGTTGAAAGACGCGCACGAGAGAGCCATCAGGCTGTTTGACAGAACAGCGTCCAATGCAGACGACCCGGATGTAAAGGCATGGTTCGGCAAAACGTTGCCCGAGTTGCGCGAGCACCTGGATATGATCGAAAAAGAACAGGCGAAGATCAAATAAGAATTTACCCCGCTATTTTCTCAAATAAGGGTGGCAACTTCAAAGCCTGAGATTACACCTTTA
>CBINIO010000582.1:0-2930 GCA_966250725.1 uncultured Chitinophaga sp. | reverse complement strand
AAACATTATTTCCCGGGTCGACAACGGAAAAATCAAACCCAGTAAAATACTTGCCGACAGCCTGAAATCACTGCTAAGGGGCAACGAAGAGTTCATCATGATCGATGACCAGAAGGTGGTTTATGAAAATGCCCGGGAGCTGGCAAAACATTCCAACGAAAGGAACAAGAATGTACTGATCGTTCAGGGTGGCCCCGGTTCAGGAAAATCCGTAGTGGCAATCAATCTCCTTGTAGAGTTGAACAGGAATGCGTATATGGCCCAATACGTTACAAAAACGCAGGCGCCAAGGGAGGTATACCTCAATAAACTTAAAGGCGAACGGAGAATGGCAGAACTGAAGAATTTGTTCGTCAGCTCCGGGGCATTCATGCAAGCGCCCAAAAACAGCATTCAAACGCTGATCGTGGATGAAGCGCACAGGCTGACGAAAAAGACAGGCTTTTTAAAAATGGGCGATAACCAAGTTAAAGAGATTATCAATACGGCGGTATGTTCTATTTTTTTTATTGACGAAGATCAGCGAGTGCATATTGATGATTATGCCGATATTCAGTTAATCGAAAAGTTTGCCAAAGAGGCCGGTGCGAAAGTTCACAAAGCAGCGCTTTCTTCCCAGTTCAGGTGCAACGGCTCGGACGGTTACCTGGCCTGGATCGACGATGTTCTTCAAATTCGTGCTACCGCGAACGAATCGCTGGATTCGATCGGGTTTGACTACGACTTCAGAGTGATCGATAGCCCGGCTGAACTGTACAAGCTGATCGTGGAAAAGAATAAGGTGAATAACAAAGCGCGTATGGTTGCCGGTTATTGCTGGGATTGGACCAGCAAAAAGAAGCCGTCGGCATATGATATCATTATTCCTGAATACGACTTCAGGATGAGATGGAACCTCACAAAATATGCGGAAGCCTGGATAATCGACCCGGATTCCATCAATGAAGTGGGATGTATCCACACCTGCCAGGGTCTGGACGTGGAATACATTGGCGTTATCATTGGGAATGATCTTATTGTCCGTAATGGGGAAATATTGGTTGACCCGACGAAACGCTCGAAAGACGATAAGTCGGTTTTCGGGTATAAAAAGTTGATGAGAGAAGACCCAAAAAAAGGGCGGTCCCTGTTAAGGGCAATCATCAAAAATACCTACCGTACACTAATGACCAGGGGAATGAAAGGCTGCTATGTATATTGTGAGGACAAGGAGCTCGCGGCTTACCTGAAAAAAAGATTGAGCGCAAGATCTGACTTAAGTACATGACGATTAGTGGTCTTGCCCGTTTCATGCCGCCGTTGTCCATCGCAAGAGGAATGCGAGATTTTTGGTTGATAATCGGAAATTATCCGATTATTCAATAAAATCTTATAACTAATCTAATCCCCCACCAGCCACCTCCCCGCCACCACAGGAGGCTGACAAATCTCGGGTAATGCTCCAGCAGCAGCGCATACCGCTCCGGCGGTTTTTCCCCACCCACTTCGTTCTTGCATAAGCCTCGCGGTAATAGTATTCAGTGAACCCCATCTGAACAAGCAAAAATGCCGGTACCTGGATTTCAGTGCTTCCAGGTGCTCCACATGCAACGCGATGCAAATGGTATCGTCCAATGCCTGTAACTCTTCATGGCTTTAAGTTTGATCGTAAAAACTGTCGATGGCGATGATCGCGTCGCCCGGCTCCATAAACCAGCAATGCCACTCCCGGCCGTTAATGTAATGGTTTTTAAAATGGAGATTAACCGGGGTAAGGGGAAACAAATTGGTTTGCGTAGTTTCCGGTTTCGAATGGCCGAATATAGGGGATTGTGCGAAATAATTAGCACGTCAAATATTTCCAGGTGCAATCCCCCGCACAAACTCCCTCACATCCCCCGCAAAAATTTCCGGCACCTCCATCCCCGCAAAATGCCCGCCCGCGCTCTTTTCCCTCCAGTACACCACATTATACCCCTTCTCCACGAACGCCCTGTCGGGAAAGCTATCGGGGAAAGGATACTTCGCTACGCCCGTCGGCACATGGATAAAATCCCCCGGCCCGAATTCGAGCGGCTCCCGTTCGCCATACAGCAACATCGATGAGTAGATCGACTGCGTGACCCAGTACAAGGTAATATGGGATAACAGCTGGTCGCGGTCAAAGAGCCGGTCTAAAGAAACTGAAGGGTCCGAAAAGCTGCTGAATATTTTTGTTATCCATGCGCATAACGCAACCGGAGAATCGTTCAAACCGCAGGAAAGCACAGCCGGCCGCGTCGCCTGTATCTGCGAATAGGCGCCTTCCGTCTGGAAGAACCGCGCCGTTTTTTCCGCGGCTTGTTTTTGCGCGGCAGACGGCCCGGTGCCCGGTGGAAAATAGGGCCGGTAGTTAAAGGGAATGTAATTAAGATGAAGCCCCAGGAGGTTTTGAGGATAACGCATCGCGATGCGTGTAGAAATGGTCGCTCCAAAATCGCCGCCCTGCGCGACGAAACGTTGATAGCCCAGCGTTTCCATGAGCTTTACCCAAAGCTCGGCCGTGAGTGAAGTGCTGGCGCCCCGTTTGTCCGAGAAGCCGAAACCGGGCAGCGAAGGGATCACCAGGTGAAAATCCGGCAGCAAGGGAATTACGTTGAGCATTTCTATAAACGAGCCCGGCCAGCCATGACTGATGATCACCGGCGCCGCGTCAGCGGCAGTACTTTGTATGTGCAGGTAATGGATGGTATAACCGTCGATCTCGGTAATGAATTGCGGGTATGCGTTCACCGCGGCCTCGGTTTTCCGCCAGTCGAAGCCGTTGGCCCAGTAGGCGGTCAGGTCTTTCAGGAAGGACAATCCGGGAGCCTCGGGCCAGCGTGTTTGCAGGATGCGGCGCTGCAGGTCGTCGAGTACGGCTTGTTCGATGTCGATATGGAAAGGCCGGGCGTTCATCATTTCGGCATTAC
>CBINIO010000581.1:0-2931 GCA_966250725.1 uncultured Chitinophaga sp. | reverse complement strand
TTTACCTCCTTTCTCATCAAGAACAGGGCCGTCGCCATCGGGGAGAAGGGCTCGCCGCTCGGCGAGAGCATCACGTATACGGATCATATCACCTTGCGGCACGACCAGGCCTTCTTTACGATCGGCTTTGCCGCGCTCAATTACATCAACCCGCGCACCAACCAGTACGCCTATGTGCTCGAAGGGATGAAGGGCGACCCGCAATGGAACTATGTGGGCGGGCGGCAACAGGCATCCTTCACCAACCTCGACGCGGGGGAATACATCTTCAAAGTAAAAGCCGCCAACAACGACGGGTTGTGGAACGAACAGTACACCAGCCTCCGCATCACCGTGCTGCCGCCTTTGTGGAAAACCTGGTACGCTTACCTGTTTTACATCGTGGTGACCGCGGGCGTGTTATATTTTTTCTGGAACCATTCCCTCAAAACGGCGCGGCTGCGGCACGAGCTGCAAATGCAGCAGCGCAGCCGGGAAAAGGACAGGGAGCTGGCGCAAAGGAAACTTTCCTTCTTCACCGACATTTCCCACGAGATCAAAACGCCGCTCACGCTTATACTCGCGCCGTTGGAAAAACTATTGAGCGGCGAGGAAGCGGGGGACAAGGTACGCCAGCAACTGGAGCTCATGCAGCGCAACGGCGAGCGCCTGCTCCGGCTTACCGATCAGCTGCTGGACTTCCGGAAGTTCGAGGCCGGGCATATGAAATTACATGTGGCGCGGTACGATATGGTGAAATGTATGCGCGGCATCATTCTTTCCTTCGACGCATTTGCGCGCCAGCGCGGCATAAAGCTGGAGCTGGCCACACAGGAGCCGCAGATGCCGCTGTGGTTCGACCAGGACAAGCTGGAGAAGATCATGTTCAACCTGCTGTCCAACGCCGTGAAATTTACGCCGCCCGGCGGCCGGATCGCGGTGAGTTTGCGGATGAACGAGGGGCAGGTGGAGATCAGCGTGGAGGATAACGGGGCGGGCATCGCCGCGCAGCATCTTGATAAGATCTTCAATCCTTTCCATCATTATAATAATACCGGTCTGCCTATTTCCGGCACCGGCATCGGGCTGGCCTTCACCAAAGGGCTGGTAACGCTTCACCGTGGCAGCATTACCGTCAAAAGCGAGCCCGCAGTGGGAGGAAAACCCGGTCATACCTGCTTCACCGTGCTGCTGCCGCCGGACGCGGCGCAGTATGCGCCGGAAGAAATGCTGCGAGAGGATGAAGGGTTGCCGGAAGAAACGGCGCCAGCCTTTGCCCGCGAGGAGAACGAGCCCCACGAAGCCGGGCAGCTGCCCGTGATGCTGATCGTGGAGGACAATGCGGAGATGCTCGGCTTTATCGCTTCCCACTTCCGTGACCGCTACACCGTGCACGAGGCGGCGGAAGGCAACGAAGGCTGGCGCATCGCCACCGAAGTGCTGCCGGACATTATTATCAGCGACGTGGCCATGCCCGGCCTCAACGGCACCGACCTGTGCCGCAGGCTCAAAAAGGACGAGCGCACCTGCCACATTCCCGTGATCCTGCTCACGGCGCGCAGCCCCGTTATTTTCCAGATGGAAGGGCTCGAGACCGGCGCGGACGATTATATCACCAAACCGTTTAACATCGGGTTATTGCAACTGCGCGTCAGCAACCTGCTGCAATCGCGCGCTTTGTTGCGGGAGCGGTACAGCAAAGACATCACCCTGCAGCCCGCCAACATCGCCATTACCTCCTCCGACGAAACTTTCCTCAACAAAGTGATGCAGTTCATCGACGCCAACATCCTCGAGCCCACCCTCAACGTAGAGCAGCTGGCGCGCGAGCTGAGCATGAGTCCCATCACCCTTTACCGGAAGATCAAGGCGCTCACCAACCAGAGCACCATCGAGTTCATCCGCGGGTTCCGCCTGAAAAGAGGCGCGCAATACCTGGAAAGGAACGAATTTACCGTTACCGAAGTGGCCTATATGGTCGGTTTTTCCGACGTGGATTATTTCCGGAAATGTTTCAAGGCCGAGTTTGGCTGCACCCCGAAGGAATATGCGGCCGCCAAACAGGGCGCTGTGCCGGAATGAGCCATAGTGGCCGATCTTTCAATTTACCCCTACAGTTTCACACGCCTTTTCTGACTGATTCCACCCGTAAGAAAGCAAGAAATGACCGGTAGCTTCCACCGGCCGCCCGCCTATTTTTGACCAAAGCAGCTTAGAGATCAACAAACGAAATCAACCAATCGGATCTATCGCTATTGCTCTCATTTTTTTTAATCAACACGTTATATGATGAAAAAGTACGCTACGTTCTTTTTCCTTGGAATGACGGCGCTGGCGCCCCTCGCTTCTTTCGCGGGGAGGCAGGCGGCGGACACTTCCAACAGGAAAGTACCGGTCCCGCAAAACCTTCCCGCTCCCGGAGGGGTTTTGCCTTTGAGGGACACCGTGCCCGTATTGTTTGGTACGCAACCCGGTGCAAGATTGTTGCAATCCTACGGCATCGTTTACAACGACGCCCTCCGCAACATCCCGGTCACTTCCGTGGAAAATGCTTTGTATGGTAAGCTCGCGGGGCTCAGCCTTTCGCAATTCAGCCTGGCGCCCGGCGGGGACGGCGCCGCCACCTCCCTCCGCGGCGCGTCGCCGATGGTGGTAGTGGACGGAGTGCCCAGGCCCATCACGTCCATCGATCCCGAACAGATCGCTTCCGTAAGCGTGCTGCGCGACGCATTGGCTACCGCCATGTACGGCACGCGCGGCGCCAACGGGGTGATACTCATCCAGACCAAACACGGCTTCAACGGCAAAAAACGCATTTCCTTCACGGCGCAAACTGCCATCCAGCAAATGCTGGAAACACCTGAATTTCTCGGCGCGTACGATTACGCCCGGCTTTACAACGAAGCGCTCGTCAACGACGGCCGCCAGCCCGTGTACACGCAGGCGGACCTG
>CBINIO010000580.1:0-2936 GCA_966250725.1 uncultured Chitinophaga sp. | reverse complement strand
AACTGGAACCTTTCCGCCCCATGTTCATCGAAGAGCCGGTGCTTCCCGAAAACAACGAAGCGCTCCGCGAGATCGCCAACCACGTAGCGATCCCCATCGCAACGGGCGAGCGGATGTTTTCCAAATGGCAGTTCAAAACACTGCTTATGGACGGCATTGCGGACATCATCCAGCCGGACGTATCGCATGCCGGCGGCATCACGGAATGCAAAAAGATATTGTCGATGGCCGAAGCCTTCGACGTGGCCGCCGCCCCGCATTGCCCGCTGGGGCCCATTGCGCTGGCCGCCTGCCTGCAGGTGGACGCTACCTGTCACAATGCTTTTATACAGGAGCAAAGTCTTGGCATCCACTACAACCAGGGCAGCGACCTGCTGGATTACCTTACGGATAAAACCGTTTTTGAATATCACGCCGGTTATGTGAACATCCCCGACAAGCCGGGCCTCGGCATCGATATAAATGAGACGCATGTACGAAAAATGGCCGCCGAAGGCCATAACTGGCGGAACCCCGTGTGGCGTCATACCGATGGAAGTATTGCAGAATGGTAAAACGAAAAACATGCACATGCACAACACGGTTGTAAAACCCACACGCGTCCGCTACCAGGTACTTTTTCTTCTGTTCGTGAACGTGGTCATCAATTACATGGACCGCAGCAACCTGGCCGTAGCGGCTACCGGCATCAGCAAGGAATTTCAGTTTACGCCGGTGCAGATGGGGCTGATCTTTTCCGCGTTCAGCTGGACGTACCTGCTTTTCCAGGTGCCGGGGGGCATTCTGGTGAAAAGATTTTCCCCGCGCATACTCTACACCATCAGCCTCGTCAGCTGGTCGCTGGCGACGGTATTCCAGGGTTTTGCAAAAGGCTTCGCCTCGCTGTTCGGCCTGCGAATGGCCACCGGCGCGCTCGAAGCGCCTGCGTTCCCCATCAACAACCGGGTGGTCACCAGCTGGTTCCCCGCGCAGGAAAGGGCCTCCGCCATCGCGGTATATACTTCCGGCCAATTCCTCGGGCTGGCGTTTTTAATGCCCGTATTGTCAAAGATCCAGTTCCATATCGGCTGGCAGGGCCTGTTCGTGATCACGGGACTGATCGGCGTGGTGTGGGGATTGGTCTGGTATTTTTTCTACCGCGATCCGCTGGCGCATAAAAGAACGAACAAGGCGGAGCTGGCGCATATCGAAGCAGGTGGCGGATTGCTGAATAACCAGCCTGAAAATAGAAGCACGGCCGCATTCCGCTGGGCGGACCTCCGCGAAGTATTGTCGCACCGGAAATTGTGGGGCATTTATCTCGGGCAGTTCGCCGTGAACGGCGCGTTATGGTTCTTCCTCACCTGGTTCCCGAAATATCTCGTGGACTACCGCGGGCTGGACTTCATCAAATCGGGCTACTGGGCCGCGGTGCCTTACCTGGCCGCATTCACGGGCGTGCTCTGCTCCGGTTTTCTTTCCGATTCGCTTGTGCGCAAGGGCGTGCCTGCGGCGAAAGCGCGCAAGTGGCCCATCATCGCGGGCCTGCTGCTTTCCGCGAGCATTATCGGCGCGAATTATGTGAATACGCCGGGACTGATCATCCTGTTTATGTCGCTGTCATTCTTTGGCGTAGGCTTCGCTTCCATCACCTGGATATTCGTGTCAACGCTGGCGCCAAAGCACCTGATCGATGTGACCGGCGGCGTTTTTAATTTTATCGGTCAGCTGGCGGGCATCATTGTGCCGATCGCGATCGGTTTTCTCGCAAGCGGCGGCAACTTTGCGCCCGCGCTCGTTTTTGTAGCGGCGCTGGGCGGTCTGGGCGCCTGTTCTTATCTTTTTTTAGTGGGGAATGTGGAAAGGGTGATATCAAAAGAAACGGTTCGCTAATATGGAAACTTTTTTAAGCTGCGACTGGGGTACGAGTAATTTCAGGCTGCGTCTCGTACGAACGGAGGACATGCAGGTGCTGGCGACGGTGCGCAGCGATCAGGGCATTTCACAAACCTCGCGCGCCTGGCAGCAGCACGGGCATGCTAACCGGGAAACTTTTTACACCGGTTTCCTCAATCAACGCATCGCTGAAATGGAGCAGCAAACAGGCCGCACATTGCACGGTGTGACGGTCGTGTTATCCGGCATGGCGTCGTCGTCCATTGGCCTTATGGAACTGCCTTATAGCAAACTTCCTTTCCGCACCAGCGGCGAAGATCTCATAACGGAACAGATTCAAAACCAGCACAACCCGTTGCTCGTTATCTCCGGCGCCTGCACAACTGACGATGTAATGCGTGGCGAAGAAACAAAGATCGTCGGCGCCGCGGCTTCCCTTTCCGAAACAGCGGAAGAACAAATAATGATCCTGCCGGGAACGCATTCCAAACATATTTCCATCCGTAACGGCCAGGTAATTTCTTTCCAGACTTTTATGACGGGTGAATTTTTCGCGCTGCTTTCCGGCAGCAGCATCCTCGCCGCGTCGGTGGCAGCGGGAGGAGAATTGAGCGAAGCTGCCAACCGCGAAAGTTTTATCAGCGCAGTGAAACAAAGCCGGGAAATTTCTTTGCTACAGCATAGCTTTAAAGTACGCACCAACCAGCTGCTAAAAGGACTATCGAAGGAACGGAATTATTATTATCTCAGCGGTTTGCTGATAGGGGAAGAGTTGAAAAATATACCGCCGTGTCAGCTTGTAACCCTGATGGGCGGCTCGTTGCATACTCAATTGTACATGCTGGCCTGCGATACCCTCGGCATTAAAATTACTTCCACGCCCGATGCGGACGAAGCATTGATAAACGGTCAGAAGCTCATTCTGCTTTCACGCTGAAATAGTCCCGGGCGATTGATGAACAAGCAAAGGGTCATCATGCTTTCACGCAAAAAATCCGGGACGTTGATAAACGGGTCTAAAATCATCCTGCTTTCACGCTAAAAAAAATCCCGGGCCAATC
>CBINIO010000579.1:0-2938 GCA_966250725.1 uncultured Chitinophaga sp. | reverse complement strand
GCCTCAGTCGTGGAACGGACATCCGCTGAGAAAGGAACATCCGGCCCGCGCTACGGAGATGGGCCCCTTCCGGTTGTTTGCAGCGAAAGAAGACAGGGAACAGGAAGCGCTGCAATTCCGCCCGGAGGAATGGGGGCTCAAACGGCACAGCGAGGATTCGGATTATATGTTTCTCAATATCGGCCCGCAGCATCCGGGCACGCACGGGGTGCTCCGCATCATTCTGCAGCTTGACGGGGAAGACATTGTAGACGCCGTTCCCGACATCGGGTTCCATCACCGCGGCGCCGAAAAAATGGGGGAACGCCAGAGCTGGCACACTTACATTCCTTATACCGACCGCATCGACTATCTCGGCGGCGTCAACAACAATCTTGCTTATTTACTGTCAGTGGAAAAACTCGCCGGCATCCGCATCCCGGAGCGCGCCGAAGTGATCCGCGTAATGCTTTGCGAGCTGTTCCGCATCGCCAGCCACCTCGTTTGGTACGGCACCTTCGCGCAGGACGTGGGGCAGCTCTCGCCCGTCTTCTACATGTTCACCGACCGCGAAAAAGTATTCAATATCATCGAAGCCGTTTGCGGCGGGCGCATGCATCCCAACTGGTTCCGCATCGGTGGCGTGGCGCAGGACCTGCCAAACGGCTGGGACAAGCTCGTGCGCGATTTCGTGGAATATTTTCCGAAGAAGCTCCGCGAATACGACAAGATGGTGATGCGCAACGCCCTGTTCAAAGCGCGCACCAAAGGCATCGGCGTGTTCACGGAGGAAGAGGCCATCGACTGGGGCGCTACCGGGCCTAACCTGCGCGCCTGCGGTATGGCCTGGGACATGCGCAAGCAGCGCCCGTACAGCGGTTACGAAAATTACGAATTCGATATACCCGTTGCGCAGAACGGCGATTGTTACGACCGCGCGGTGGTGCGGGTGAACGAAATGTGGCAGAGCCTGCGCATCATCGAGCAGTGCCTGAACAATATGCCCGCCGGCCCGTACAAATCCGATCACCCGCTGGCTACGCCGCCGCTGAAGGAAATGACGATGAAAGACATCGAAACGCTGATCCATCACTTCCTGCATGTAAGCTGGGGGCCGGTGATCCCCGGCGGCGAGGCGATGGTGGTAACGGAAGCCACCAAAGGCTGGAACAGCTATTATCTCACGAGCGACGGCAACACTTCGCCATACCGGGTGCGGGTGCGCACGCCTTCGTTCGCGCACATGCAGATGATACCGTACATCAGCCGCGGGTACACCGTGGCCGACCTGCTGTCCATACTCGGCGCGATGGATTATGTGCTGGCCGATATTGACAGGTGATCATACCCATTGTTGCGATGGATTATGCGCAGGCTGATATTGAAAAGCGAAAAAAGCAGCTGTGATCCATTCATCGCAACAATGGATCACACTGCTGGCAGATATTGAAAAAGCATTTTTTAAAAACACCATTATGCTCAGTACCGCAGAAAGGGAACAGATCGAACATGAGATCGGCATGGTGCCGGTGAAAAAGGCCGCCTGCATCGAGGCGCTGAAGATCGTGCAGCAGCACCGCCGCTGGGTGTCCGACGAAGGCATACAGGACGTGGCGGGCATCCTCGAAATGAGCCCCGAGGAAGTGGACAGCGTGGCTACTTTTTACAACCTCATTTTCCGGCAGCCGGTGGGCCGCCACATCATCCTGCTGTGCGACAGCATCAGCTGTTACGTGATGGGGCTGAATAACCTGCGCGACGAACTGGAAAGCCTGCTGGGCATACGGTACGGGCAAACCACGGAGGACGGACGCTTCACGCTGCTGCCCAATCCCTGCCTGGGTACCTGCGATCATGCGCCCGCGCTGATGGTGGACGACGACCTGTACCGCGACCTGCGACCCAAAGCCATTGCCGATATACTCGAAAAATATACATGACCATGGAACGCCCGCTCACACAACATATCACCTTTCCGCCGCTGGGCCTCCGCCAGTACGAAGCCGTCGGCGGCTACCAGGCCGCGCGCAAAGCCGTGAAACACATGCAGCCGCAGGACGTGACCGCGCTGGTGAAGGAATCGAACCTGAAAGGCAGGGGCGGCGCGGGTTTCGGCACCGGCATGAAATGGAGCTTTGTGCCCATGAACGCGCCCGGCCCGAAATACCTCGTTTGCAACGCGGACGAAATGGAGCCCGGCACCTTCAAAGACCGCTGGCTGCTGGAAGGCAACCCGCATCAGCTCATCGAAGGCATGATCGTGGCGGCGTACGCCATACAGGCCACCGAGTCGTTCGTATTCCTCCGCTGGGCTTACAAAACCGCCGCGCGGGAGATCCGTAAAGCGATAGACGAAGCTTACGACGCAGGTTACCTCGGGAAGAACATACTCGGCACCGGTTATTCGCTGGAGATGAACCTGCATACCGGCGTAGGCCGTTACATGTGCGGCGAGGAAACCGCGCTGCTCAACTCGCTCGAAGGCAAACGCGCCACGCCGCGCTCGAAACCGCCTTTCCCGCAGGTAAGCGGGCTGTTCGGCAAACCTACCATCGTCAACAACGTTGAAACGCTGAGCTTCGTTCCGCATATCGTCAACAAAGGCGCGGACTGGTTCCAGAAGCTCAGCCTGACCGCTGACGGCGGCACAAAAATTTACGGCGTAAGCGGCCGCGTGAAACGTCCCGGCGCCTGGGAGTTGCCGATGGGCATCACTTTGCGCGAACTGCTGGAAGAGCATGCGGGAGGCATGCAGGACGGTTATCAATTTAAAGGCGTATTGCCCGGCGGCGCGTCCACCGATTTTCTGGTGGAAGAGCACATGGACGTGAAGCTGGATTTTTCCGGCGTAGCCGCGGCCGGCAGCCGTTTGGGCACCGGCACCATGATCGTGCTGGATGATAAGACCTGTCCCGTCGGTTTCGTACATAACCTCGAACATTTTTTCGCGCAGGAAAGC